>DATLKH010000087.1:0-2852 GCA_035538475.1 Candidatus Dormiibacterota bacterium
GCATGGCGGTCGATCAGCACCGCATGAAACACGTTGTCCGCCATGTACCGCCGCCATCCGCTGCGCCAGTAGTCGGCCGCCGCAACCGGCACGGTGAGTGCCCGCGTGCGCGGCGGAAGGCAGGCCCAGAGCACGACGAAGTCGAGATGACTCGTGTGATTGGCCACATACACTCGCTGATGGGGATCCGGTTCAACGATCCACTGGGCGGTGCAGCCGGCGACGAGCTTCGCCGCGGCCGCGATCAGTGCGGCGATCAACGGGCTTGGAGGCGCTGCGCGATCGCCAGCAGCCGGCGACCAAAAGTGACGGCCGAACCGACTGCGATCACCGCGAGCGCCGCGACGATCGCCCAGCCGCGATAACCGGCGGTCACCACTTCGAGGACCGACACGGCACACGCAGCGACCAGCACAGCCATGCGGTGAGCCTTGGCCATGGGCCCAGAGAAGTCCTGCTGGAATCCGAGCGTTGCGCCGACCATCCGTACATAAGCGGTCAAAACCGCCAGCGTCGCCGCGATCCATCCCACGGTGACTGCCCACGTGAGGCCGGGGACGGCATAGCCCGCGCCCGCGATGACGATCACGTCGCTGAAGCGGTCGGGGACTTCGTTGTAGAGATCGCCGGTCCGCGATTTCCTACCGCCCTCGACGGCGACGAGCCCGTCGACGACGTTGCACAGAAGTCTCAGCAAGATGAATCCGGCGGCCAGCGCGAGCAGCAGGATTTGCAGCGCGCGGAAACCAGTTGCTCGGAGCGAGACCAGACAGGCGGCCGCCGCCGTTGCGGACGCCACGCTCGCCACTGAAATCGCGTTCGGTGACACGCTGCGCCGTCCGAGCCACGCCGCCAGGCCGCGGATCCAGCGGGCTTGCCGCGACTTTACGGGACGGCGATCGAACGTCCGCGCCATTGGCGTCGCAAATCATGCGCCTGGGAATTTGAATTCGGTCCAACTGAGCGCAGTGAAGCGTTCTCATCGCGGTGCTGCTGTTAGGGGCTTTGTTTTTCGGATTCATGGGGCTGGTGATGACGGTCGCCGCCATGGTGCCTGGCACGCTGCCGGCTCGCATCTGGTTCGGGCTGCCCTATGGGCTTCTGATCCTGGCCGCCACGACCGTGGCGGCAATTCTTGTTTTCCAGCAGGAGAGCTTCTTCGTCGCATTGGCGGGCGCGACAGTGCTCGGCTCGCTTCTCGTGCGAGCGTGGATGCGCCACTGGAGCTGGTTTGCCGCCCAGATGTTTGCGTCGCTCTTGCTGGCGTCGCTGACTTACCTGGTCTATGCCGCCTCGATCACTTACGTGGTCGCGAACAACGTCATTTACCTGGCGGCTTCGATCGTCCTCCTCCTGCTTGAAATCGCGGCCTTGACGCTCTCCATCTCGTACCTGTTCGAGATCCTCGACACGCTGTCGCGCAAAGCCGAGGCGAGCCATCCTGTCGACCCGCAGTACCTGCCCAAGGTCGCGGTTCAAGTTCCTGCTTACTCGGAACCGCTGGAAGTCATGCGTGAGACGCTGAAGGCGCTCGCTGAGGTCGACTATCCGGATTTGATCGTCCAGATCGTCGACAACAACACTCCCGACCCCGAGAACTGGAAAGCGCTGCAGGCGGAATGCGAGAAGCTGGGTTCGCGCTTTCAATTCATCCACCTCGAGAACTGGCCTGGATACAAAGCTGGGGCCCTTAACGAAGCGACCCGGCGGCTGCCGAAAGACGTAGAGATCATCGGCGTCGTCGACTCTGACTACGTCGTCCGGCCGGACTGGCTTCGCTCCGTGGTCGGCCACTTCGCGGATGCCAAGGTTGCGTTCGTGCAAACACCGCAGAACTATCGGGATTGGAACGACAACGGCTACCTGCGCGGCCTGTACTACAGCTACCAGTATTTCTTCGAGATCACCATGCCGGCGCGAGCGCACCGCAACGCGATCATCTTCGCCGGCACGATGGGCCTGATCCGTCGCTCCGCGTTCGATGAGATCGGCGGCTGGAATCACGACATCGTCACCGAGGATGCCGAGGCGAGCCTTCGCATGCTGGCCCTCGGTTATACGGGCATCTATGTGCGCCGGGCTTATGGTCACGGGCTAATGCCGCTCAGCTTCGATGGGTTGAAGAAGCAGCGTTTCCGCTGGGCGCTCGGCGGCGTGCAGATCCTGCGCCTGCACGGCCTCCGCCTGCTGCGGCCGAAGAAAGAGGACAAGCTCACGCTGGCGCAGCGCATCCACTACCTGCTCGGCAACGTGCAGTGGTTTGGCGACGTGCTGATGACCTGTTTCACGCTGCTGCTGCTCGCCACCGCGGTCTCGACCGCGATGCACCACCAGCTGCCGATCCGGAGCATGACGGGACTCGCTCTGGGCTTGCCGATCGCATTCCTCGCCTCCGGCTTGCTGCGCGCCGTCTGGGCGATGAAGCAGAGAACGCGTTGCACGTGGCGAGACGCGATTGCAGGTCTCCAGGTGTGGTTTGCGCTCAGCTGGGTGGTGACGCTTGCCTGCATCCGTGGGCTGCTGCGATTCAAGAGCGCGTTCTTACGCACGCCCAAGGTCGACGAGCGACAGGCGTCGCTCATCAAGGCGTTTCGATCCGCTCAGACCGAGACGCTGATCGCCGGCATTGGACTGCTTGCAGCAGTGGCGATGATCCTCCGCGCGCCGTCCTTTTCGACGATCGCAATCGGGATTCTGCTTTTGTTTCAAGCCGCGGTCTACGCCAATGCATCGTGGGCCGGTGCGTCGGCTGAGGGCATACAGATCACGCCGCTGCGGCGCGCGTACCGGTACTCACCCAAGAGCACTGGAGAGCGCCCCATCATCGGCGGGGAGAAGCTAGCCGTGCCGAC
>DATLKH010000088.1:0-5551 GCA_035538475.1 Candidatus Dormiibacterota bacterium
AGGTTGTTCAGTCGATCCGCGATCAGCCGTAAGACGTCGATCTCGCGCCCTGTTGATGCAGGCCATCAACAGAGATGAGCAGTACGTGCCTCCCACTCGACTCTTTCGCACCCGCGGGCTGAGCCGCCACGACCAGCCCGGCGAGCCCGAGCGTGGCAAGCACGGCGACGGGCATGAGGCTAGGGACGGGCCAGTTATGCCTCGGCCGTGTTTGCCTTTGTGGCGGTTATGGGCGCGGAATCACTGAGCGTTCCCTAGCTCCAGGATCCGGGAGGCCGGTCACCGAGCGGCTGCGCGAGACGGATGGCGACGACCAGCTGCAGGACGTCGTCGAGGCGCCGCAAGTCGAGCTGCGTCTGCTCGGAGATCTTGCTCAGCCGGTGATGCGCGGTATTGGCATGAATGTGGAGCTGCTTGCTCATCGCTGAGACGTTCATGTTGCTCTCGACATAGCCGAGCAAAGTGCGCGTCAGCACGCCGCCACGTTCGAGATCGGTCCGGATGAACTGCTGGATGGAGGGCGAGATGAGGCGCTCTGCGGTTGGATCGCGAAAGGAGATCAGGTAATCGAGGGCGCTCAGGTTGGGCAGAGCGAGGATTCCACCATTTGGTCCCAGGCACTCGGCAGCACCCCGCGCTTCGCGGTATCCGTCGGCCACGCCGCCCAGACCCGGCTGCACCGTGCTCACCCCCAGCGCGAGCAGTACCCTCTGCTGTGCGAGCTTGTTCTGAGTAGCGGCCAGGCCGGCCAGGGCCGTCGCCGGATTGGAGCTTCGAATCGCGGCGATCACGACAATTTCATCTCTCCGGAGCACGGTCAGCGGCATGAGCTGGCTTGCAGCGGCCCGGGCCAGGTTGCCTGCCGCCGAGCGCAGGATCTGCTCGTCGGGGGGTGCTCCGCGAGGCACGGCGACCATGACCAGGCACGGCGTGGTCGGCCCGAGGCCGGCTGAGCGAGCTGCGTCCTGCGCTGGGCCGGGTGCCACGGGCCGTCCCGCCACCAGGTCTTCGAGGAGATCGCGGCGTACGCGATCTCCGCCGGCCACATCCATCTGCTCGATCTCTCCGTACAGCTCGGCGGCGTAAGTGGTGGCGAGGTTGACGTAGTCGATCACCAGGCCCACCAGCGCGAGCACGGCCTGACTGCTCGTCTCGTCCGTGGCCTGTTCGAGAAGGTCGTGCCACATGACGTCGAGGAAGGTTCGGAACGCCGCCATGTAGTCGGCCAGCGGGACGCGTCCGACGCGAGCCGCGGTGTGGCGTCTCGTGAACAGCAGATCCTCACGACTGGGCGCCGTGTCCGCGACCAGCAAACGAACGAGTACGTCGAAGTGCTTGCGCACGTGCTCAGCGACGTCTTCCGCAAGGTTGGGATTGGAAGATCCGGCGTAGGCCGGGACTTCCGACCAGATCCTGCGCACCGTTTGATCCACGACCTCGTCGCGCCGTCCGCGGAGCTGCGCCAGAATCGTGCCGCGCACCGTCGCCGCCGAGGGGGGCCGCTTCAACGCCACGGGGCGAGGGTACACCCCACAATCGGCGACCTCAAAGATTGGGGACGCTGCACCTCGACCCGGCACGAAGAGCCCGATACCTTCGAAACGCAACATGTTGGTGGTAGGCGCGATCGACGAGCTGCGGGACCGGCTGGGACAGGAACTCGGCATGAGCGCCTGGCACCACGTGACCCAGGACGACATCAACACCTTCGCCGATGTCACAGGCGACCGGCAGTGGATTCATGTCGATGTCGAAGCATCCCGGTCTGGCCCATTCCACGGGACGATTGCGCACGGCTTCTACACGCTTTCTTTGATCCCGATGCTGATGGGCCAGGTGATCTCGCTCGAGCGCTTCGGATTCGTCGTCAACTACGGCCTGAACAAGGTCCGTTTCCCGGCACCCCTTCCGGTGGGTGAGCGGGTCCGGCTCAGGCTGTCGCTGGAGGCCATTTCCAGCCGGCCGGGCAGCACCGACATCACGTTTCTCTCCTCGTTCGAGTGCGCGAGCCAGGAGAAGCCGGTCTGTGTCGCAGAGTCAGTAGTTCGCGTGTTCGAGCTCCGGTCATGAGCGCCACTCGCGTGCGGTCGGCCAGGCCCGTCTACACCGGAATCGGCAAGGCGCTCGGCACAGACTACTTCCTCCTCAAGAGCACGCTGAGCGCCTCCGAGCTCGATTACCTCGAGCGGACACGCCGCTTCGTGCACGAAGAAGTGCTGCCGGTCATCAACGACTACTGGGAGCGGGCAGAGATGCCGATGCAGCTCTTTCGGCGGCTGGGGCAACTCGGTCTGGTCGGCGATGGCGTCGAGGGATACGGGTGCCCGGCCATGAGCTCGACCGCGGCAGGGCTGATCATGATGGAGCTCAATCGCGGCGACGGCAGCATTGGCACATTCCTCGGCGTGCAGGCCGGACTCGCGATGCGCTCGATCGCGATGCTCGGATCGGAGGAGCAGAAGAAGCGTTGGCTGCCGGCCATGGCGCGCTGCGAGAAGCTCGGCGCTTTTGCTTTGACCGAGCCGCTCCATGGTTCCGACTCGGTTGCGCTCGAAACAGAAGCGCGGCGGGCCGGCGACAGCTACGTGATCAACGGCGCGAAGCGTTGGATCGGCTGCGGATCGGTGGCAGACGTCGTGGTGCTGTGGGCACGCGACGTCGAGGACAACCAGGTCAAAGGATTTCTCGTCGAGCGCGGCACGCCCGGGTACTCCGCGAACCCGATCAAGGGAAAGGCCTCTTTGCGTGCACTCTGGCAGGCCGATATCGATCTGGAGGACGTGGTCGTTCCCGTCGAGAACCGCCTACCTGGAGCGTCGAGCTTCAAAGATGCCGGCAAAGTCCTGAAGGCGACCCGGGCGTCATGCGCGTGGTCGGCGCTCGGCCACGCGGTTGCCGGTTACGACGCAGCCCTTACTTACGCGTCACAACGCAAGCAGTTCGGCAAGCCGCTGGTGAGCTTTCAGATCGTGCAGGAAAAGCTCGTTCGCATGCTGGCCGAGATCACCGCCATGCAGCTGTATTGCGTTCGCATCGGTCGCCTCGACGAGGCGGACGATCTATCGGACACCATCGCATCACTGGCCAAGCTCAACAACACGCTGAAGGCGCGCGAAGTGCTGGCCGAGGCCCGCAATCTGCTCGGCGGCAACGGCATCCTGCTCGAAAACCATGTCATTCGCCACATGGCCGACCTGGAGGCGATCTACACGTTCGAGGGAACCGAGACCATTCAGACGCTCATCGTCGGGCGTCACATCACCGGAGTAAGCGCATTTGCGTGAAAGGAGCCGAGCGATGAAGAGCACCATGCAGGATTACCCGCTGACCATCACGAGCATTTATCGACGAGGTCGGGACATCTTCGGCCCCAGCGAGGTGGTCACTCTGCAGGGCGACAGCTCGCGCCGCGCCAGCTTTGCGTCGGTCTCACAGCGCGCCGAGAAGCTCGCCGCCGGGCTGCGCCGGCTGGGCATCCGCGAAGGCGATCGTGTGGGCACGCTTTCGTGGAACAACCAGGAGCACCAGGAGGCCTATCTCGCGGTCCCCTGCATGGGCGCGGTCCTGCACACGCTCAACCTTCGCCTTGCGCCCGAACAGCTGGCATGGGTGATCAACCATGCGGAGGACCGAGCGATCATCGTCGACGGCTCACTGGTTCCAATGCTGGCCAAGATCAAAGATCAGCTCCGCACTGTCGAGCACTGCATCGTCACCGGCCGAGATGACGTGTCTGCGCTAGGCGATGTCATTCGGTACGAGGACCTGATCGAGAGGGAGACATCGGGGTTCAGGTGGCCAGAGCTCGATGAGCGCTCCGCCGCCTCGATGTGCTACACGACCGGAACCACGGGCGACCCGAAGGGCGTCGTCTACAGCCACCGCTCTGTGTACCTCCATTCGCTTGCGCAGTGGGGAGCGTTCTCGCTGACCGACGCCGACCGGTTGCTGGTCATCGTGCCCATGTTCCACGTCAACGCCTGGGGCTTTCCTTACACCGCATGGATGCTGGGCGCGGATTTGTTGATGCCCAGCCGTTTCTTGCAGGCAGACCCGCTGTGCAAGTTCATCCAGCAGGAACGGCCGACGGTCGCCTTCGGCGTGCCGACAGTGTGGAGCGACGTGCTCCGGCATGTCGATGCAAACCAGAGCGACCTCTCCAGTTTGCGCCTGGTGGTCTGCGGCGGATCGGCCGTGCCTCGCAGCTTGATGGAACAGTTCCAGGAACGTCACGGAGTGCGCATCATCCAGGCCTGGGGCATGACCGAAACGAGCCCGGTGGCCGCAATTGCCTTTCCGCCGCGAGGCGCGACAGCCGCGGAAGAGATGGACTGGCGTGTCAAAACGGGTCGCATAGTGGCCGGGGTCGAGCTGCGGACGGTCGACGATGAAGGCCAGACGCTGCCCGCGGATGGCCAGTCAGTGGGCGAGCTCGAGGTTCGCGGCCCATGGATCACCGGCTCCTACTACCGCGTCGATGCACCGGACAAATTCCATGATGGCTGGCTGAAGACAGGCGATGTCGGACACGTCGACGGCAAGGGCTTCGTCCAGATCACCGATCGCTCTAAAGACGTCATCAAATCCGGAGGTGAGTGGATCTCGTCGGTGGAGCTCGAGAACGCGCTGGCCGGTCACCCCGAAGTCGTGGAGGCAACGGTGGTGGGAGTGCCCGATGAGCGCTGGCAGGAACGACCACTGGCGCTGGTCGTGTTGAAACCTGGAGCCGGCGCGACGCCGGCCGACCTGCACACGTTCCTTGGCACGAAGGTCGCGCGCTGGTGGGTGCCGGAGCGCTGGGCGGTCGTCGCAGAGATACCCAAGACCAGCGTGGGCAAATACAACAAGAAGGTAGTGCGAGCCATGTACGCGGAGGGGAAACTTCCGGTCGTCGAACTGATCACGGAGAAGCAGCGATAGCCACGCGAACGCAGCGCAAGAGACCAAGCGCAGCTCCATCGGGCAACGGAGCGCCGCTGGCGGAACAGGCGTCGGATGCCATTCTCGGCGCGAATCCGTTCGTGGGCATCGATCCGGGCCAGCTGGTGCGCGATGTCGCGAAGTCGATCGCCGGGCTGGCGACGCGCCCATCGCGTGTCGTGGCTGAGCTTCGCCGCACCGGCACAGAGCTCGGCCAGATCTTGGCCGGCCAGTCTCGACTTGCTCCCTCGGACGGCGACAAACGCTTCGCCGATTCAGCGTGGATCGAGAACCCTATCTACAACCGCTTGATGCAGGGCTACCTCGCCTTGACCGGGGCCGGCCACAGGCTGGTCGACCAGGGCGGCCTCAACGAGCTCGACCGACAGAGGGCGCACTTCGCTGTCACGCTGCTGGCCGACGCTCTGGCGCCCACCAACGGCCTGATCACCAACCCGGCCGCCATCAAGCGCGCCTTCGACACGGCGGGCCAGAGTCTCGGTCGGGGTGCTCGCCACTTCGCGCGAGACATTCGCGAGAACCGCGCCATGCCGCAGACCGTCGACAAGCGTCCTTTCAAGATCGGTCAAAACGTTGCGGCCAGTCCAGGTGCGGTGGTGTACCGAAACGA
>DATLKH010000089.1:0-10745 GCA_035538475.1 Candidatus Dormiibacterota bacterium
GCACGAACTTGCTGTTCTTGGCCGCGGTGTAGAAGACGCCGTTCAAGCCTGAGCCGAGGCTGAGCAACGATGTGGTGTTCGGAATCACTCCGCCCACGGTCGCCATCTGGGTCATGTTCTTGTTGTTGGTAAAGGTCTGAACCCACGCGTTGGCGGCGCTCAGGTGCTTGCTCTTGGCGGCGACGCCGAAGTCAGATCCGCCCAGGAAGACCGGAGCCGATTGCCCCGCGTTGTGGCTCGGGATAGGGAACGCGCCGAGCTTGTCGGCCAGGGCCGGGTTGCCCGACTTGGCGTCGGTGATGACGCCGACTTCCCAACCGTTGGCGATGATCATCGCGATGTGACCCTGTGCGAAGGCGGCATCTTGCTTGGCTTCATCGCCGGTCTTGTCGGCCTTGGAGAGCGAGCTGACCAGGTTGCTGAGCTCGGTCAGGCCCTGCTCTGAGCTGGACGAGTTGAGAGTTCCCTGCCACTTGCCGCCCGACTGCTTGGCGATATCGCCGCCGAAGTCCCACACAAAGGGAAGCGCGGCGTACCAGTACTTGCCGGGGAAATAGAGCGCTGAAAAGTTCGGGTCAGAGCTGTGCGCTTGCATCAACTTCTGGCCGTCGCTGAGCAGGGTGTCCATGCTGTCAGGCGTCTGCTGGATTCCTGCCGACGCGAAGAAGTCCTTGCGATAGATGATCGCGCGGCTGCCCGCGTAGTACGGGACGCAGTAGAGCTTGTTGTTGACGGTGCACGAGTCGGTCAGGGACTGAAGCCAGGTATTGGAGTTCTCGTACGAGCTCTTCTTGCCGCTGATGTCCTCAAGCGCCCCGGCCGCGGCGTACTTGGCCACCAACGTGTTGCCCAATTCGATCACGTCCGGTGGGGTGCTTCCGGCAAACGCTGTGTCGAGCTTGGTGCCGATATCGCCCCACTGCTGTATCTCGACGTTGACCGTCATGTTCGGGTATTTGGCCTTGAAATCGGTGTTCACCCCGTCGACCACAGGCTTCGGCGCGCTGCCGTTCATGAGCCAGACGGTCAGGGTTCCGGTTTCGTTAGCCGGGTTCTCCTGTGGGGTGCTGCCGCCGCACGCAGTCGCGATGACCGCGGCGCTCAGACCCACGATGCCAAACCACGTCTTCCTCAAGTTCATCCAGGAAATTTCCCCCTTTGTCTCGAATGCGCCGGTTTGGCGCCGTGATTGTGGTCGCCTTCCTGTGCCCCATTCGCATTCGCTCTGCCGCGTGTGGCGCCGGCCGAGCGCCCGTTGCGGCTTCGCTGCGGTACGAGGTCGGCGACCAGGCGATAACGGTCGCCGCGGTAGATGGATCGAACGAACTCGACGGTCCGCCCTGACTCGGACACCGTCGTTCGCTCGAAAAGAAATGCCGGCGTGTGAAGTGGAACCCCGAGCACCTCGGACTCTTCTTCGTTGGTGACTGTCGGCTCGATCGACTGGGTTCCGCTGCCGATCGTGATGCCGTATCGCTCGCGCAGCAACTCATAAAAGGAGTGGTCTTCGAAGTCCTGGCGGCTGAGCCCCGGGACGAGGGATTCCGGCACGTGCAGGATTTCGAGGGCCATCGGCTTTGAGTCGGCGAGCCGGAGTCGAGTGACGCGGACGAGCCGGGTTTCGGGTGAGACGCCGAGCCGGTGGGCCAGCCGGGCGCCCGCGAGCGTGATCGCCAGCTCGAGCGTTCGGCTGCCGGGCGTCATGCCCCGGCGGCGCATGTCGTCACTGAAAGAGGTCAGCGTCAGGGGCTGCGCGATCTTCGGTTCGGTCACGTAGGTGCCGCTCCCGTGGCGGCGCTCCAGGTAGCCGTCGCGGACGAGATCGTCCAGGGCAGCCCGCACGGTCAGGCGCGAGACTCCGAGCTCGGCCGCCAGCTGGCGCTCAGCCGGAATGGGGTCTCCGACCTCGAGTCCTTCGATCAGATCGAGGACGCGATCGCGGGTCTCTTCCTGCTTGCTCATGCTTCGGCCTGCTGCTCGAGCGAGAAGTGGTATTGCCCTCCACCCATGGTCACAGGCGAGAGTTAAGCACATATTGGGCAAGTGGTCAATACCACTTTTAATTGGCGGCTAGCGGGGTACCCCCAGATCGGACAGCCGGTAACCGCGCGGGTAGCTTGAGATCCTCTCCTCAGTCACCAGGTGTGGCTTTCGGCGCCGGGGGAGAAAGCGCACGACCGCGGCGCGCAGCCGCAGCGCGCCGTCGACGAGGCGGCGCACCCAAGCAGGCGGATGCTCGTACCCGAACGCGTCGAGCAGCGCATCTTCGAGCACGGCCAGGATCGCCAGCCGGACGATCGGCCGCAGCGGCCGTGCAGACCAGGACAAGAAAAGGTTGAGGGTGTAGTCCGCGACCTTGCGGTTGCTTTCCGTGAAGCGAAAGTGGGCGTGCTCGTAAGCAACGCTCCAGCGCTCGAGCTCCGGCAGGGTCGCCGGAATGGCGCGGATGTTCATGCGCTGGCCGACTTCGCGCATGTACTCGAGCGTCGCCTCGAGCTCTTGGTCGGTGTACTTGCGCCAGCCCCATCGTCGATTCCAACGAATCGGTTCCAGCACAAACGTGGACAGCACGTAGAGGTAGTCGTCGTTCGAAATCTCGAAGCGCCCGTGCATCTGGTTGATCCGCCGGTTGGCTTCGCGGCCGCGTTCGCTGTCGATGCCGTGGTCGAACATTTCGGCCAGCAGCAGTCTCGTATCGTCGTAGCGCTTCTGGGCACGCTCGCGAAACTCACCCGTTTGCTCAAGGAGCGCGCTGATCGTCGGGATGCCGTATGTCTTGAAGAAGGCGAGGCTCAACGACTGTTCGACATCCCACGGAAAGTCGAAATTCGTGCTCAAAAAACAGATCCGCTGAAAGTCCTTCTTGGGATCGAGCGTGCGGATTTCCTCGAGCGCCCTGTCACGAAACATCCCAAGCGAAGAATAAATCTGAAGTTTCCACGGCTCGGCTGGTGAGCTTGGTGGGCCCTGGCAGGTGGGCGCGTCAGCACCAGCACAGAACCAGCTGGTTGCGCCGGCGCGCTCGGCGGCGACAATGTATTTGTCGCTCAGAGTCAGGTTTTCGACCGACCACCGACGTTAAGAGATCAAAGGGGGGAGGCTGCCATGCGCTTCCGGCTATCCAGGACAAGTGTCGTGACTCTCTTGATCGGTGGGCTGATCGGGGCCGGAACGATGCTGGGCGCGACCCAGGTCCGCGCGAGCATGGATCGCCCAACCTGCGCGGAGACGGTGATGAAGGCGGTTTCAACCGATAAACCGGTTAATGGCAGCTTCGAGTGCTTCGATTCCAGCTATCGGGCAGGGCTCCAGCACATCGGCATCGACTCAGACAACACATTTGCCTCCCAGGTTGGGAAAAACGGCGAGTATCACTACCTGCACAAGACCGCGGACGGTGGATACGTCTATGAATACGATCGCGCCCGCTCGCCTCACGACCGGTTCAAGGGCACTGTGTCGAAACTTGGTTTGCCGTCGATCGTGGCCGCTCTACAGCGGGGCGATTTCTACGGCGCGTGGCACGTGCCCAATGACTTCGAAGCCGCATGGTCTGAGATCACCGGTGACACCCAGAACGAAAGCAGCGAGCTGTTCACCTTCTATATGGACCACAGCGGCAAGATCACGTTCGTGAAGTAGCTCGCTGAGCGCAGGTCAGCGCGGGCCGGAGGCTACGGCCACCACGATCACGAGCGTCACCAGGACGATCACCGCGACCGGAATCGAAACCACGTAAAGGCCGAGGCGCAAGAAGATGGAGCGGCCAGGCATCCAGTGATCCACCCCAGGTTTGCGCTGGGGTGTGGAGAGCAAAGTCAGCTTCGTCAGTGCTATCGAATTCGCAAGAACGGCGGGAATCGTCATCATCCCGAGCAGCGTGCGAAGCAGCGTGGAGTCCTGCCAGGCGCGGCCGATTGCTCGCCCGCAGTCCCGGCAAAAGCGAGCTTTCAGAACCTCCTGTCTCCTCCATGCTGTCCGGCGTTTCAGGGTGACCTCAGAGGCGGGACTTGCGCCACAGACCTCGCACGCATCTGCCTGCGCCGGTCGATCGTCATCCGATGGTGCAGGCACGAATCGGTCTGCAGGAACGTTTCTATCGATCGTCTGCAGAAGCTCATCGCCACCATTCCACTCGCGTCGGTCGATGCGGACGATGAAGCCGTCGAGTCCGATCAATGAACGATTTCCATCCGGCCCGCGAAGCACGGCGGCGGTCGAATCGAACTCCACGGTGATGTATCGACCGTCGGGATTGACGAGCATGACGGCTTGATCCGAGCTCACGAGCATCCAGCCCGAGGGAGTTCCCGCTGGAATCAGCAGCCGCCGGCGGTGCGAGTGCCCATGTATCCGATGTCTCGACCACATCGGATACTCGTTGAGCGAAGTGGCGCGCCCTTTTTGCCCCTGTGGCGCAATGACAATCGCGGTCGCCCACGCTTCGCGAACTGCAATGGCTGCATCTGCACGCGTTACGGCATCTTGCTCCTTCTGGATCGCATCATTTGGTTTCCACGGCCGGCCCATCAGCTCTGCCAAACAGCGAATGTCGAGCTGACCGCCGATCGGTAGAGATGTGCCCTCGCCGTGTCGCGCGGTTCTGTCATCGCTGAGCTCGGCGTCGGTCGGGCCTTCGAGGTGGAGCTCGCGAATCACATCGAGCATCCCGTCGACCACCGACTCCGCGTCCTCATCGCCGGCGTCGGAGTGAAGGAGTAAGTGGGCGAGGTCGTTGTTCAGGGGCCGGTACGTGCAGCCCGGCGCATAGGCCACTCCTTGCTGCCACCTCAAGCGCTCCTTCAACCGGCGATCCAGGATTCGCGCCGCGACAAGAAGATCGGCGCCGCGCGGGCCGACCATGGACACTCCAACGCCCGTAGCTCCGTGCTCGATCACACACGGCGCGGGCAGAGAGATGCTGTCGACGGGGAAGAGTGAAACCCTCTTGCCTTCAGGCAAATTGAACTTCAACCCAGCCGGCGGCCTGGCATTGATCCACACCGCCGCATTGGCCTTGCAAAAGCGCTCGCGCGCCCATTGATTGACCTGATCGCCCGACAGCCAGCGCAAGCCGTACTGAGGAAAGTCCACCAACCCGTAGCCACGCGCGCCGTATCGAAGGCTCATGTGACTCGCCCATGAGCCCACTGATTGCGACTGCTGCTCCGACTCGAGCACTTTTCGCTCGGCGGCGATGCGCTCGAGAGGCTGGCCGCCCAGCGCGGTGGTGACGTGCTGCGCGTACTCGACGAGCTGCTGCGGTGCGCCTTGGGCAAAGAAGACGGTGCGGACGTCATCCACGAATCCGTTGTAGGAATAGGTCTGGTGAGCGAGACCGCTCAACGCGAGATGTTCGACCAGGTGAGAAACGCCGCGCCATGACAGCTGCTCATCACCGAAGCCGACGCGAAACACGATCGCCAGGCGAAGGGGCTCGTCGCTCTCGGCCCAGAACACCGGGACCCCATCAATCTCGGTCGACTGGATTTCCGATTTAGAGATTGCCAATTACTGGCTTTCGCGCATCGGCGCCTCGACATAGCGCCGCACCATCTGCTTCAAGTGGGGCACGTAAATGATGCCCAAGGCCATCGCCCGTGGGTAAGTCACGCGACGGTTGTAGATGTCGGCGACGACGGGGAACGTGATCTGACCGCTCCTCCGGCCGTGTGGAGACGACGCCCAGTCGACTGCTTCTTCCAAGGCGTCGTCCACAACCGCGACCGCAATGGATGCGGTTCCGGTTTGATTCCCGGGCCGCAAACCAGGTTTGTGCAGGAGGGCGTAGTTCCGTGCGGCGTCCAGAAAGCCGTCGAGGTTTCGTGGCGTTGCAATCAACTCTTCGAACGTTGTCACGAACACATACGTATGGAGTCGAGTGGCCATCCACGTCCAGCGAAATTCCGCAGTCTGACCAACGAAGGCATCAGCGCCGGCCAGCGTGATCGGGTGTGGCGCCAGGCCGTTCGCGTCGAGCGCGGCCTTGATCCGAGCTGCCACGTCAGCGGGCGAAACAGCGACCGGCATTCGTCGAGATAACGGCTGTGGACCGGACATTCACCCGCGCGCCAAGATTAAGAACATGGCCAAGACGGTGGAGCTCAGACGGCACACCGACGCCGAGGGCGACGTGCTCACGCCGGAAGGGATCCGTGCCGCCCTTGACATCGGCCGTGAGCTGCATGGCGACTATGACGTCCTCATCTCGTCGGGCGCACAGCGGGCGACCCAAACTCTGGCGTGCTTTCTGGCTGCGATGGCACGCGCTGTCGCGGGAGGCGTGATCGTCGACACAGGCTATCGATCAAGCGTCGAGGACCGCTGGTTCGCGGCGGCTCGCATGGCTTCTAGCAAGGATCTCGACGCGTTCCGGAAAGTCGACCCTGAGCTGGTCGAGAAAGAATCCGCACTGCTCGGGCGAGTGTTGAAGGCAACCTTCGATTCGCTGCCGGAAAACGGTCGAGCTCTCGTGGTCGGACATTCGCCTACGACCGAAGCCGCAGTTCTCGGCCTGACAGGCCGGATGGTCGAGCCAGTCGCGAAGGGTGCTGGGGTGATGGTGACCGAGGACGGCGCCCGCTACCAGGTGCAGCCGGTGTGAGAGCGATCGGACTCGGCTGGTCGTATGGCAGAGACGCCGGATCGTCGCGACAAAGCGGCATCGTCGTCAGTGAAAACCCCGGATCGTCGCGACGATCCGGGAATTGGTGACCTCCTCAGTTAGCCCCCGTCCGCAGCCAGCTTGCATACCCGGCGGCGTTGGGGTAGTCGATGCGCGCGTATTCGGCCGCAACCCGCTCGACGTCATAAGGCACGCGCCGGTGCTCGATGCGATCCCCATCGATCACGGCATACGTCGCCCGGACGTCGCCATCCAGTGAAAGGCTGACGCTGCCACTGTTGACGACCGTGAGCCCCGGCAACCGCCGGACAAATGCGTGATGGACGTGGCCGTAGACCACAACCGGAGCATTGAGCGGTGAATATGTCTCCATCAATTCCTGGTCGGATGCATTGTGGCCCACGATCTTCCAGCAGTCGCCTGGCGCCGCGTGCATCACCGCCACGTCGTGACCGGACCATTCGAGCGGCCGGGTGACCAACCACTGAATAGCGTCCTCGTCGAGCATGGAGATCGTGCGCCGAGCGGCATCTCCGACAAACCCGCGCGGATGATGCTTGACGATCTCCGCTTCGCCCGACAAGACGATGTCCGTGTTGCCTAAGACCGACGGCCATCCCAATTCGCGCACTCGCGCCACGGCTTCAGCAGGATGAGGACCACCCAGCGCAAGGTCGCCACCGTGGACGATCAGGTCCGGGCGGATGTGGCTGACATCGTCGAGCACGGCATCGAGAGCGGGAAGGTTGCCGTGAATGTCCGAGATCACCGCGATCCGCACTCCACCAACTGTAGATCCCGGTGGCGGACGCAGTGCCCAGCGTGGAGAATGAAGGATCGTGATCGATCCGAAGCACACGGTGACGATCGAATACTGCGTTCCTTGAGACTATCTGGACCAAGCTGTCCGTGTGGCAGCCGAGATCGGAGCCGGATGGGCGCCGGTGCTGATTTCAATCGAACTGCGCTCTGGATCCAAAGGCGTTTTCAAGGTTTCGGTAGACGGAAAAAGCGTGTTCGACAAAGCTGAGACTGGTCGATTCCCTAACTCAGGTGAGATCTCACAGGCAGTCGAAGCGAGCCTCGGCAAAAGGCTCGCCTGGCGCAAGTCTCATCAGTAAAGGCGTTCGACATCGTCTCCACGCCGTTCGCAACGCGATTTGTCGCTTAACGGCCGTTTAACACTACATTCGCGTGCTGCGTGGAGCGAAGAAGGCGAGCGCCAGGAATTCCAGTTGATCCTGCCCGAGTGCGACAGGCACGCCTGGCCGCTGGTTTGAGCCTGGCCGATATCGCGCGGGACGACGTCTCGCGAACCCAAATCCATTTCATCGAGCACGGTCGCTCACGGCCTTCGCAGCGAGTGCTCGAGCTGATCGCAGAGCGCACCGGACGCCCGGTCAGCTATTTCGTCGTTTCAGGGGCAACAGAGTCGCGGCTCGCGCACGACGAGGAATCCGTCGCTCGCCAGCTCTCGGATGTCGCCGCGCGTGTCCGCCGCTTTGGTGGAAGCAAACGCTTGACGAGAACCGAACGCGAGGCGGTAAAGCTGCTCGAGCTGACGCTGCGCCAGGCGGTGGCCCTCACGACTCTGCTCGAAGCGAAAGCAGGCAAATAGCCGAGCCACCGACCCGTTCTATGGCGGGAATTGTTGCGCTTGGGGAGCGATACTGGGCTGGTCATGGCTGCCGGGGGCAGCGCTGCAACGACCAAACCGCTCACGCCCGCCAATCGGGCTTTGCCGCTCACGCCGGCCGAGGTGGCGACGATCGAGAGCCTCGAGGACCTCTGCGGCTGGCTTGGGACGTTCCGTGAGCGGATGCGAATCGCCTCGACCCAGGACAGGAAAGTCGTCGAGGTGATGGTTCAGCACCTCGAGTCTCGCTTCAGGCAGCGTCGCGCGGAGCTTGCCTAAGGGGAGACTGAGGTGGCCCGAATAGTTTCCACGCCGGTGTCAAACGGCGCGGTCGAACCCTCGGCGCCAATGCGAATCGCGATCGTCGACAACCACCAGGTCGCGTCGGACGGTCTGAAGATGCTGGTCGACGATCAAAGCGATATGGACGTGGTTGGCGTTGCCGCGTCGGTTGCCGAAGCAGCCGCGCTGCCGCCCGATCTCGCGCCTGAGATCGTGCTGATCGATCAGCACCTACCAGACGGGAGCGGCAGGGCCGCAGCGGATGCCGTGCGCGGGATGTATCCCGAGGCGCGGCTCATATTTGTCAGCAGCGATGAAAGCGACGAAGCCGTTGCGGAAGCGGTCGCGGCAGGAGCGAGCGCGTTCGTGCCTAAAAGCCGCGCGGCGTCGGAATTCATCGACGCCATCCGGAAGGTGGCCGGCGGCATCAGCCTTCTCACGCCCACCATCGTCGCCGACGTCTTGGTCGCGGCCCGAAAGCGTGATGAGATCCGAGGCCGCATCACGGAGCGCGAGCTGAAGGTGCTGGAACTGCTGAACGAAGGGCTCTCGAGTCGCGACATCGCCGGGCGCCTCGGAATCAGCTATTCGACGGTGCGCAGTCACATCCGCGCAATCGCAGCGAAGCTCCAGAGCCACTCGAAACTGGGGGCGATCGCGGCGGCTCGCGATCTAGACCTTGTCAGCTGACGCCTTGGTCGCCTGAGCTGTTACCTCGGCCGGTATCGCTGCTCGATACTCGGTAAAGAGGTAAGGACGAATGAATCCGACGGCCGCGAAGGCATCGCACGCTCTACTGGCCACCGTTTTCTTTCTGGTCGCCGCCTGTGGTAGCTCGGGCGGCGGCAACAACAGTGCCGGAGTAAGCTCCCCGAGCCCGACCGCCGCTCCGAACGTACTTGCTCAGAGCGAGACCGTGGCCGGGAAGACGGAGACCATCCTGACCGACACCAAAGGGATGACGCTTTACCTCTGGAAGAAAGACACCGGGACGGGCAAGGTGGATTGCGTAGGGGGATGCGCGGCGATCTGGCCGCCCTTCGTGCTGCCGGCCGGCACCGCCAAGGCGGTGGGCGGCGCGGGTGTCGCCGGGACTCTCACAACTGTGGCGAACCCGGAGGGCAAGGGCCAGCAAGTCCTCTACAACGGATGGCCCCTTTACTACTACGTCAAGGACAAGAACCCGGGAGACACCACAGGTCAGGGGGTCGGAGGCAACTGGTTTGTGGTGACGCCCGACCAGTCGCCGAACACGAGCGGCTAGCTAAGCAAACACCTCTCGCAAAAACTGGACCTGGCGCGCATTGCCTTTGCGCGCCAGCCCGGTCGGATACTGGTTGAAGGCGTGCACGCCCTCCGGAAAGATCGCGAGCTCGGCTTGATTCCCGGCCCCACGCCATCGCTCATACATGAAAGTCGAGTCGTCGATCAGCGGATCCAGCGTGCCGACACTGAAGAGAGCCGGGGGCATTCGGTCGAGCCGTGCGTAAAGGGGTGAGACATCCGGATCGCGCCGCTGCTCGAACGTCATTTCGGGCAGAAAGTTGCCGCAAAACCAGCGAATGATCGGAGTCGACAAAACCAGATTGCGGTCGCCCCAGATGAGCTGACTGGGGGTGCCGTTGAGGTCGTAATCTCCATAAGCGAGGTTCGCGGCTGCGATTCGACCACGGAATCCATGCCGGTCGCGCAGTCTCAAGAGTGTCACGACCGCGAGGTGTGCGCCCGCAGATTCACCACCGATGGCAAAGCGGGCCGGAGCTTCAAGCAGCTGGGCTCCATGTTCGAGCAGATGGATCACGGCATCTTCGCAGTCATCAGGACCTGCGGGATACGGATGCTCCGGTGAAAGGCGGTAATCGATGCTCGCCGCGCAAAGCCCGGTCTGATCGGCCAGCTGCTTCAGCGCGACGTCCTGCATGTCGTGAGCGCCAAGGGTCCAGCCGCCGCCGTGAATGTGCAGGTAGATTCCTGTGGGCCTCCCCTCAGGGCGAATCACCCGGACTCTGATCGGACCACTGCGTCCGGCGACTTCCACGTCGCGGGCGTCATCCAGAAAGACGGGTGCCGGGAAGATTCCTTTCCCCTCTCGGCGGAGCTTTCTCGAGACGTCGGGCGGCACCGATATGACCGGCGGCACGGTCGCGATGAGGGCCTCGAGCTCGCCGTTGAACTTCCTAGCCTCTTCGATGTCCTTCAGCT
>DATLKH010000090.1:0-11174 GCA_035538475.1 Candidatus Dormiibacterota bacterium
GATTGACGTACGCAAGCGGGATGAAGAGCAGGTAGACGAGAACCCAGAGCACTGCGTACCCCGGGGGCAGCTTCAACCGGGCCAGCAGGTACACGGGCCACGCGCCCAGCGCGAGGGCAAACGTCTCCAGCACCAGCAGAGTTTCGGGATGCGGATACAGGAGATAGAACGGAACCATCGCGAGGTAGATGGGGGAGAAGTGATCGCCGAGCTGTGAGTGGGGCACGGCGATCGTTTGCGTCATCGTCGACTCGAGCGCGCGCCCCTGCGTCGTGTTCCACACGACCTGGTCGTAGACCGCCAGGTCGAACCCGAACGAGTGATACGAGCGATGACGCAGGATCGCCAGCGCCGAGTAGAGGACGAAGTAAGCCGCCGCCAATCCAAACGCCAGGAGAGCCTGGCGCCGGATCAGGGCACTACGCGCAGCTGTCCTGAGACCCGAGCAGCAACGGCGCCGAAGCCGCGGTCGTCGGCTGATCTGTGACCGCGACCAGCGCGCCCGACTTGACGCCGCTCGGAATGTTCACCTGCCAGTGGTCACGCGGAATCACCACGGCGTAGCCGGGAGGCGTGTACGCCGGCGGCCCGGGCAGGTCCGTGGTCAAACCCGTGCACCGATCGAAGAACTTCAAGTTGTAGTGCGTCGATTGGTGCTGTCCCGTGGAGAAATACATAGCGACTTCGACGGAGCACGACGTCAAATCGCACTGCGTTGCAGTTTCGTCGGGGACGCCGACGGCGATCTTGCATGGATTCGCGGTGGTGCAGAACTGAACTTTGGTCACGGGATCGGCAGCGGCAGGACCAAAGCTGGGCACCGCCGCAGGCACCTTGCCGCTAGGCGATGAAGTCGGGCTGGGGTGCGGCGACTGTGTTGGACGGGCGGTGGGGGAGGTGGCGGCCACATGGTTGCCGGCGGGTGTGCCGCGATTGGCGAAGACCAGGATGCCGGCGGCACCCAGGAGGATCACGATCACCACCGCCACCGCTGCCGGAACCAGCCAGGGCGGACGTTCGGACATGTCGCCGCCGCCTCGGGAGGGTGGCCGAGCCGCGGCCGGCCGGCGGACCGGAGTAGGCGGGATGTACGGCTCAGGTTCGGGAACGGATGGTTCGGCGGGCGCGGGCTTGGGTGCTTCCACAGGCACGTCAGCCACGGGAGTGCCTCCGCCCAGGGTTTCGGTTGGGATCGCCTCGCCGGGCGTCCAGACAGGGGCTTCGACAGGCGTCCACGACGGCTTGGCGGCCTCTGCCGGCTTGGGAGCCTCTTCGACCGGCTTCGCCGGCTCGACGGGCGCAGCGGGAGCGGGCGGTGCGGACGCAAACGCAGCGCCAGGGTCAAACGGCGAAACGGGCGCTTGCGGCGTCTCGGGGACGATCGGAGCCGGCGCCGGAGGGTTGGTACTGGCGGCTGGGATCGGCTCATACGGCGGCTCCGTCCGCGGAGGGGCCTCCGACCACGTCGGCACGGCCGGCGTGCTCGTCTTCGGCTCGGCGGGGGCCGCTTCGGCAGGCGGAGCCGGCGGGGCAGCCGACGCGGCCGGGACAGGTTGAGTCGGCGGGAAGGTGAAAGCGGGCATCGAGGGGTAGGTCTGCAGCGGCCGGTCCGGCGCGTCGTACGAGGCCGGATGCCTGCCCGCCGTCTCGTCCCTCCGCGCGCCCGTGGTGAACGCCGGAGGCGCTGCAGGGGCTGGGGGGACGGAGGGAAACGCCGCCGCGGGCACGGGCACCGTCGACGGGGCCGGTGCCGGCTGCTGGCCCTCTCCGGGCAGGAAGGGAGTGATCTTCGGCACTTCTCGGCCACCTGAACGGGTGGCGAGCTCCGACTGAGCCGCCACCTGGCGATCTGGCGCCAGCAAAGCCGCCGCCATCTCGCGGAAAGCCGCCTGCGCCCGATCGGCCGATGGGCCCATGGCTCCGCTCGCCATGGAGCGCATGGTGACCACGAGTCCGGGTGGAATGTTGGGCGGCGCCGGAGCGCCGGCCGGGTCCACGCCGAATGCCGCGCAGACCGCCATTCCGCATGAGCGGACGTCGGCTCGGAGATCGCTCTGGGAAGGCGTGCCTCGGACGGCGGCGGCCGGGTGGCCCGAGAGCCGCGCCTCGCCATTGGAAGTCACGCGTACTGCTGTAGCCCCGAACCCGCCCATGGCGATGCCCGCCTCGTGAAGCGCGGCCACGCCCGACAGCACTGCCGAGCCGAGGGCGGCCGCCGCCGGAGGGGTCAGCGGGCCGCGAGAAAGGATCGAACCGAGGGTGGTGCCTTCGTTGGGCTCGATCGCCACCCACACGCCGCTCTGGTCCGTGCCGTACGCCAGGACCGGGGCGAGAGAGGGCTGCCGGTGCTCGTAGAGCCTCTGGAGCCGCGGGGCGGCCGCCTGGGCTTCGGCCGGCGGGACCGGGATCTCATGGACGACGGCCGCCTTTCCGTTCCTCAGGACGGCCTTCCAGCCCTGGCCTGCGCCAGGTCCTACGAGTTCAATCAGCTTGGGTTTGGGCTCTGATTCGGGCATTTAACGGTGCATGGTACCCTTGCGGAACGTGGCGTACGTCATCGTCCAGCCCTGTATAGACGTAAAGGACGCTTCATGCGTCGAGGTTTGCCCGGTCGACTGCATTCACTCGGACGACGCGGCGAACATGTACTACATCGACCCGGACGAGTGCATCGACTGCGGCGCCTGCGTCGATCCCTGCCCGGTGGACGCCATCTTCCCGGAGGACGAGGTGCCCGAGCAGTGGCGGAACTTCATCCAGATCAACGCCGACTACTTCAAGAACCGCTAAGCACATCACCGCGTAGAACGCATTGGCAAGACACCCCGTAACGCTCATCCCTGGCGACGGGGTCGGGCCGGAGATCTGCGATGCGACGGTTCGGGTGCTCGAAGCCACCGGCGTCGAGTTCGACTGGGACGTCCAGACGGCCGGCGAGGCGGCGATCAAGGACTTCGGCACCCCGCTGCCCGACCA
Source organism: Candidatus Dormiibacterota bacterium (assembly GCA_035538475.1). Classification (GTDB taxonomy): domain Bacteria; phylum Chloroflexota; class Dormibacteria; order Dormibacterales; family Dormibacteraceae; genus 40CM-4-65-16. The sequence goes on from DATLKH010000090.1 coordinate 2,977, forward strand.
GGTCCTGGAGTCGGTGCGCAAGAACAAGGTCGCGCTCAAGGGGCCGATCACGACCCCCGTCGGCAGCGGCTTCCGCAGCGTCAACGTCGCCCTGAGGCAGGCGCTCGACCTCTATGCCCTGGTCAGGCCGGTGAAGGCTTACAAGGGGGCCCGCAATCTCCGCGACGACTTGGACTTCATCATCATCCGCGAGAACACCGAGGACATCTACGCCGGCCTCGAATTCGAGCAGGGCACGCCGGATGCAAAGCACCTTGTCGACGAGATCTCGCTGCTGCTGAAAAAGAAGATCCGGGCCGACAGCGGGCTCTCGATCAAGCCGATCTCGATCAGCGGGTCGGAGCGAATCGTGCAGTTTGCCTTCGACTATGCCCGCAAGCACGGCCGGCGCAAGGTCACGGCGGTGCACAAGGCAAACATCATGAAACACACCGACGGGCTGTTCCTCGCCGTGGCGCGTCAGGTCGCGGAGCGAAACTCCGACATCGAGTTCGAGGATCGGATCGTCGACAACATGTGCATGCAGCTGGTGCTCCGCCCCAAGGAGTACGACATACTCTGCTGCCCGAACCTCTACGGCGACATCATTTCCGACCTCGGCGCGGGAATGATCGGCGGCCTGGGTCTGGCTCCGGGCGCGAACATCGGAACCAACGGCGCGGTTTTCGAAGCGACACACGGCAGCGCGCCCAAGTACACGGGCCTGAACAAGGTCAACCCGATGGCGGTGATGCTGTCGGCGGTCATGATGCTGCGTCACCTGGAGGAGACCGCCGCCGCGGACACCATGGAAAAGGCGATCGCCAATGTGATCGCGCTGGGCGAGAACATGACCTACGACATGAAGGAGAAGCGCGACGATCCGACTGCGGTCGGGACGAGCCAGGTTGCGGACGCGGTGATCGCTCAGCTCAAAGCGGTCCCTGAGGTCGCCTGAGCAGAGGGAGAACCTCGGATCGTCGCGACGAACCGACTCTTTGGACACTGAAAACCCCGGATCGTCGCGACGATCCGGATCGGAGCCCATCCAGCAGCTTCGGCGACTCTGGGACGAACACATCCATTCGCCGTCGCCTGTGGGCGGCTCGGATCCCCGCGAGCAGGAAGTCGCGCTCTACGCCTCGTGGATCGGCAGCGTCGTCGAGGTGGCGCTGTCGCGCGGCGCGCTCGACGCCAACCTGTCCAAAATGCTCGAGACCCGTCGTCAGGAGGGCAACGAGCGAGTCTTTCGCGCCGCCGGCGAGCTGGGTGAACCGGTGCGTTCGTACGTGGCGCGGTTGATCGCGATCGAGGATCTGCTGTCACAATTGCCCGTCAAGTGACCACCCCGCGAAATCGCAGGATTCACCTTAATTTCGCGGGGACCCCGGTCCTGCTGATAGCCGTGATCCTGGCCGCATGCAACAGCACCGCGACCGTCCCCGGTGCGTCTCCTAGTCCCGTTACCGAAGCGGCTGCGACGCTGGTCGCGCCACCCAACTACGCCGACCAGCCCTCGTACTCAGATCGGACGGGCCGCCTGCCGGTCCTCAGCCTGCAGAATCTCTTTCACCCGCGCTACATCCCATCCAGCGATCCGAATCGCGTTCGCACGCTGCTCGTCACCGGCGACGTGATCCCTGCCCGCGGCGTCAACTACTTCGCAACGCAGCGCCACGATTTCCTCTGGCCGTTTCGCCCCACCGCCGACTACGCGCGAAACGCCGACGTCACGTACGTCAATCTCGAGACGCCGCTGTTTGCCGGATGTCCCGTGGATCCAAACTCCGGATTCACTTTCTGCGGAGACGCACGATTCGTCGACGGCTTGACGCTGATGGGGGCCAAGGTCGTGAACCTCGCCAACAACCACACGTCGAACTACGGAGCCCAAGGCATCGTGTGGACGCAGCAGCTGCTCAATTCGCACGGTATGCAGATCTCAGGGCTCGGACCGGTTGCCGTGATCGATGTGCGAGGGATCAAATTCGGCTTCATCGGATTCAACGGCGTGGGCCGCGCAATTGACAGAGAGGCGGTGCGGCAAGGCATTGCCCATGCGCGACAGCTGGCCGATATCGTCGTCGTGCAGTTCCACTGGGGCAAGGAGTACGAGCGGCAGCCGATGCCGGACCCCCACGTGCCGACGCCGGACGACCCCGTCGAGATCGGGCATCTCGCGATCGACTGGGGCGCCGACATCGTGATCGGCAACCATCCGCACTGGTATCAGGGCGTCGAGATCTATCACGGCAAGCTGATCACGTACGCGCACGGCAACTTCGTGTTCGACCAGATGTGGTCGGAGGAGACGCGCGAAGGCGTGATCGGAACGTACACCTTCTACGGAACGCAGCTCGTCGCGGCGACCTGGAAGGCATACCGGATTTACGACTACGGCCAGCCGGTCTTCATGAACGCGAAGGACTCGAGCGCGGTCCTGCAGACCATGGAGGCGGCGAGCGATCAGCTCGCGCAGCGGTTGAACGAACCCACCACAAAGCCGATTCCGGCCATGCCTCCGTCTCCGGTGGTGGCTCCGATCAAGGCGCCGTAGTCCAGGCAAACTCCCGGATCGTCGCGACGAAGCCGCATGCTAGCTCGCGAAAACCCCGGATCGTCGCGACGATCAGATAGAATCTCGGCCGATCTAAGCCCCAGGGGGTTCCACCGTCCCAGCCAACGTCTCAGAAAAGCGGAACCGCTACATGCGTGCCCGGCGACGGCGCAGGCGCGAATTTCTTACGTTCGCCGTCTCGCTCCTCGTGATCGTCGCCGCGATCGCGACCACGATCTTCGTCGCGCGCAGCCGCACGTCGCCATTTCAGTTTCAGCTCGAGAGCGCAACCGCGCCCTCGGCGAAGACTTTCGATCACTTCGACTTCTCGAATTACTGGCTCGCCACGCACGGCCAGCCCAACCTGCCGATACACGGCCAGGCCGCGTATCTGGTCGATCTCGACGCGCGCCAGGTGCTGTGGCAGCGCGACCCTGAGACCTCGCGCGCGCCGGCCAGCCTGACCAAATTGATCACCGCGATGGTTGCGGTCGACGATGCCGGATCTCTCGATAAGACCATCGAGGTCACAAAGGAAGCGACGCAAGTCATGCCCAGCGTCATGGGTCTCACGCCCGGTGAGCAGCTGACGGTGAGAGAAGTCCTCGACGGTCTCTTTCTCGATTCCGGCAACGATGCGGCCGAGGCGCTGGCCACAGGCCTTGTGCCAAGAGACCGCTTCATTCGCCAGATGAATCAAAAAGCGAAGAGCATCGGCCTCACGGCGAGCCATTTCGTGAACCCGAGCGGCCTCGATGCTCCGGGACACGGAATGTCCGCGCACGACCTCGCGCATACCGCCGCATATCTCGACACGTACTACCCGGCGCTGGCCGCGATCGCGGCCACGCGGGATATCGCCATCCCGGCCACGGCGACGCACAAGGCGTTTTATCCGCACAACCTGAACCGGCTGCTCGGGACTTATCCCGGTGCGACGGGCTTGAAGACAGGACTCACAGACAACGCGGGCGGCTGCATGCTTGCCACCGCATCTCGCAGCGGCCGGCATTTGATCGCGGTCGTGTTGAACGCAACGCTCCACTCGACCGATGACGCCGCGATGCTGCTCGACTACGGCTTCAGCGTGCACCCCAACCGCGCGCTCGGTCCTTTTTCCGCCTCGCACTAGACTTCGCGTCGTGAATCGGCTGACTCGTCTCGAGGCTCTCGAGGTGTTGGATTCGCGCGGCAATCCCACGGTCGCCGTCACGGCGCGCACGGAAAAGGGTTGGGGACGCGCGATCGTTCCGTCGGGAGCATCGACCGGTGTGCACGAGGCTGTCGAGCTGCGCGACGGCGATCCAAAGCGCTATGGCGGCAAAGGCGTGATGAAAGCGGTCGGAAACGTGGTCGGCGAGATCGCTCAACGCCTGCGCAATTTCGATCTGTCCGATCAAAAGGCGCTCGACGAGGCGTTGATCGAGCTCGATGGGACGCCCAACAAGTCGCGACTCGGTGCGAATGCAATCCTCGGCGTCTCGCTGGCCGCGGCCCATGCGTCCGCGCAAGCCGCAGGCCTGCCTCTGTATCGCTACCTCGGTGGCGACCAATCCACGCTGCTGCCGCTTCCCATGGCCAACATCCTCAACGGCGGTGCGCACGCGGACACGTCGGTCGACCTGCAGGAGTTCATGGTCTGCCCGGTCGGCGCCTCCACATTCAGAGACGGCATCCGCGCCGTCGCCGAGGTGTATCACGCGCTCAAAGGCGTGCTCAAAGCTCAGGGGCTGGCGACCGGAGTGGGGGACGAGGGTGGTTTCGCGCCCGACCTGCGCTCCAACGAGGAGGCGCTCAAGCTCATCGTGGAAGCGATCGGGAAAGCCGGATACTCGGCCGGCACGGACGTGGCGATCGCTCTCGACCCCGCTTCGAGCGAGTTTTACAAGGACGGCAAGTACGTGCTGAAGGGCGAGGGGCGGACGCTCGATGCGGCGGGGTTGGTCGCGCTCTACGAAGAGTGGATCAAGCGCTACCCCATCGTCTCCATCGAGGACGGCATGGCCGAAGACGATTGGGACGGTTGGAAGCGCTTGACGGCACAAGCCGGCGATCGGATTCAGCTCGTGGGCGATGACCTTTTCGTGACCAACGTCAGACGCCTGAAGGAAGGCATCGAGCGTGGCGTCGCCAACTCGATCTTGATCAAGGTCAATCAGATCGGCACACTGACCGAGACGCTCGATGCGATCGACGTGGCTCGCAAGGCGGGATACAGCGCTGTGATGTCGCATCGCTCCGGCGAGACGGAAGACACGACGATCGCGGACCTGGCAGTCGCCACCGGAGTCGGCATGATCAAAACCGGCGCACCCGCACGTTCCGACCGCGTCGCCAAGTACAACCGCCTGCTGCAGATCGAAAGCGAGCTCGGCGAATCGGCGCTTTATGCGGGCCGCACCAAGCTGAAGCGGTGAAGAAAGCGTCGCGTGCGGTCCACGCGGGCCGCGACCTCGGCGCGCGATCTCCGCTGGCACCTGACATCAGCACAGCGTCCGTGCATGTTTTCACCGACCTCGAGGATTACGATGCGGTCGCTCGAGGCGAGCGGCCCGGTCAGTACTACGGCCGCAACACCAATCTCAATCGCGAAACATTCGAGCGCGCGATTGCAGACCTGGAGGGAGCGGAAGCCGGTGTGGCGACGGCCACGGGAATGGCCGCCATCCACGGCGCAATCCTTGCCCTCGCACCTCACCCGACCACCATCGTCGCCACCCGCGAGCTGTACGGCGGAACCGCGGCGCTGCTGCGGCAGGATCTGGAGCCTGCCGGCTATGAAGTCCACTTCATCGACCTGACCAACCTCGACGTCGTGCGCAACGCGATGTCTTCCGCGGGACTGGTCATCGCCGAAACCGTCACCAACCCGCTGTGCGGCGTGCCCGATCTCGAAGCGATTGCGGCCCTCGCCAAGCAGCGCGGCATACCGTTTCTCGTCGACAACACGTTTGCAACGCCGTTGCTCTGCCGGCCGCTGGAGCTGGGTGCGACAGTGGTCATGCACAGCGCGACCAAATATCTCGGCGGCCATTCGGACCTTGTGGCCGGTGTGATCGCGGGCGACTCGGCGACGATGGGTTTGGCTCGAGCACGCTCGGCGCGCACCGGAACCACGCTCGGGCCGTTCGACGCATGGCTCGCGCTCCGCGGGTTGCGCACGCTCGATGTCCGCATGCGCCGCCACAACGAAAATGCCCTGACCCTCGCCCGCGCGATGCGGGGAATGCACGGTGTCGCCCGCGTGCACCATCCGCTGCTCGAAGGCTCTCCGCACTACGAGGTCGCGAAGCGCATCCTGCCCAATGGATCTGGGGGAATGATGGCCTTCGACCTCGAAGGCGGCCGCGAGGCGGTGCAGCGGATGATCGATCGCTTCGAGCTGGTGAGGTTCGCAGCGAGCCTGGGCGGGGTCGAGACCACGATCTCATACCCCGAGCTGACGTCCCACCGTTCGATGAGTCGGAAGGAGCGGGCCGAGCTCGGGGTGGGTCCAGGCACGGTGCGGGTTTCGGCCGGCATCGAGGATCCGGAAGACATCGTCGCCGACTTTTCGCAAGCCCTCGGCTGAGGGAGTGGCCGCTTACACGCTGCTCCAGCTCTTCGAGGTCGTTTTGTCGGCGATGGTTGTGCTGTACGGCGTCTTTTCGAACTCAGCGGCGGTCACGCTGCTCGGCGCGGGCTTTTTGATCGGCAAATCCATCTTGAACATCCTGGCCCCCGAGGGCGGCACGGTTTACCGCAGATCACTGATCGCCTACACCGTCGCGGGGGTATACGTCCTCGGTGCCCTGGTGGTGCAGCACTTCGTCACCTGACCTCTGTTCCTATTCTTGTGGTCGATGCGGATGACCGGAACTCCAGGAATCACGCGGCTGATCGGCAACACGCCGCTGCTGCGCGTGCGCCTTTTCGATCGCGAGTTTCCAAAAGTGGAGGTCTACGCGAAGGCCGAGTGGTTCAACCCCGGTGGATCGGTGAAGGATCGGGCAGCGCTGTCGATGATCGAGGACGGCGAGAGGCGAGGGGTGCTCACGCGTGACAAGACGATCGTCGACTCGACGTCCGGAAACACCGGCGTCGCGTACGCGATGGTCGGGGCCGCCAAGGGATACCGCGTCAAGCTGGTGATGCCGAGCAACGTGAGCGCCGAGCGCAAATCGCTGGTCACCGCGTATGGCGCAGAGGTCGTTTACAGCGATGCGGGCGAGGGTTCAGACGGTGCAATCCTCATGGTGCGTGAGCTGGTCGAACGCGAACCCGACAAGTACTTCTATCCCGACCAGTACTCGAATCCGGCCAATCCGCGCGCGCACTACGAGGGGACGGCGGTCGAGATCCTGGAGCAAACCGGCGGCCGGATCACCCATTTCATCGCCGGCCTAGGCACCACCGGCACGTTTGTGGGCACTTCGCGCCGGCTCAAGGAGCACGACGCTTCGATCAAGACGATCGCGGTTGAGCCGGAGGAGTCGTTTCACGGGCTGGAAGGGCTGAAGCACCTACCGACCGCCATCGTGCCGGCGATCTGGGATCCCGCAGCGCCCGACGAGATCTGGGGGTGCCCGACCGAACCGGCTTACGAGCTCGCTCGCGAGGTGGCGCGGACAGAAGGCCTGCTCGTCGGCCACTCCAGCGGCGCCGCGCTGTGGGCGGTGCGCAAGCTCGCCGAAACGATTCGCGAAGGGGTTGTGGTCACGGTCTTTCCCGATTCCGGCGACCGCTATCTGTCGACCGGTCTTTACGGCCGCAAGCCGAAGTGAAGATCCACCGCCCCGCCTTCGAGCAGATCCAGGCGCACGGCGCCGAGGGTTATCCCAATGAGATCTGCGGGATCATGGTCGGCCCGCGCGGAGATCGCATCGTGACCGAGGTCAAGCGCGCCCGCAACATCATCGTCGACCGGGCGAGCGACCGCTATGAGATCGACCCGCGCGACCACATGCGAATTCAGCGTGAAGCCGACGCCGCCGGACTTGACATCGTGGGTTACTACCACAGCCACCCCGACCATCCGGCGCAGGCGTCGCGTTTCGATACGGAGCGTGCGTGGGCCGGCTATGTGTACCTGATCGTGGCCATTCATTCGGGCAAAGCCGTCGACGCCAACGCGTTCGTGGCCGACAAAGACGGCGGTCCTTTCCACTCCGAACCTCTCGAAGTCGTTTGACCGTAGACACGCGGGCGCCGGGCCGGCTCAAGTGGCTGAACCGGAATGTCTTGAGCATGGGTCTCGCCGACTTTGCCGCGGACACAACTACGAGATGATCCTCTCGGTTCTGCCGCTGTTCATCACCGCGGGGCTGGGTGCGCCCGCGCTGGCGGTTGGATTGGTCGAAGGTGTCGCGGACGGATCGTCCGCCGTCATCAAGGTCTGGAGTGGCTGGTACAGCGACCGTGTGCCGTGGCGGAAAAGGCTGGGCGAGGGCGGCTACGCCGCGACGGGACTGGGATTTTCGCTGCTGTTAGTCGCCACGGCCTGGCCGCAGGTGCTCGTCTCGCGTGCGCTGGCCTGGATCGGCAGAGGGCTTCGCCAGCCGATTCGCTCCGCGATGCTGGCGGGCTCGGTCGAGAAGAAAGATCTGGGCAAGGCATTCGGATTCCACGAGGCGATGGACACGGCCGGTGCTCTGCTCGGCCCGGCTCTCGCGTTTCTCCTGCT
>DATLKH010000091.1:0-2922 GCA_035538475.1 Candidatus Dormiibacterota bacterium
GGAAGAGGGCACCGATCAGCGCACCCGCCGGCTTGCCTTCGCCGCCAACGAATGAAACGCCGCCGACGACGGCTGCAGCGATCGACTGCAAGTTGTAGGTTCCGCCGATCGCGGGATCGACGTAACCAACGTATGCGCTGAGAACGATGCCTGCCAGTGCGGCAAAGACGCCGCACAGTACGTATGCGGAAACGCGCACGGTCGTGGGCGAGATGCCGACCCGACGCGCCACCTCCGGAGAGCGTCCGACGGCGTAGATCGCGCGTCCGTACGTCCCGCGTGATAGAAGGACGGTCACCACCAGGCCGATTCCGAGGCAGATGAGCAGCGAATAGGGGACGATCCCCACACCGTCAAGCGCCACTGGCCGGAGCGCGGCCGGGATATTTCCCGCCGGAATTCCCTTGGTATAAACAAGAATTGCGCCCTGCACGCACGCCGTCATTCCGAGCGTAGCCGCGAACGGTGGCACGTCGCGAAGCGAAACCAGTAATCCGTTCGTGGCGCCCACGCCGGCTCCGAAGAGGATGCACAGCACGAGCGACAGCAGGAGCAGATTCTCGTTGTAGTGATTCATGAGCGCGATGATGATGAGAGCCGCGTTCATGACAGCGCCCACCGAGAGGTCAATCCCGCTGACCAGCAGAACCAGGAGCTGTCCGAGAGTGACAAGGCCCAGGACTGCGTACTGCTGCATGACGACGTGGAGATTCGCCGGGCGATAGAAGCCGGGCTCGACCGCGGCGACCACAGCCGCGACCACCAGAGTGGCCGCGACTGGCAGACCGTAACTCCGAACGACCGGTGGAAGGAGAGCCCATCTCGATCCGACGACGTCGTACGCCATACGCAACCGGCCGGCCTTTTTAACGGCGGTCGGAGAAGAGGGCGCAGGGTCAGCCGGAACCTGATCCGGATTGTCGCGCCTGGGAGACGCGGCAAAGGCATTCATCCGGCCGTCCGACGACTGCCGATCAAACGCCTTCATCTAGGACGTCCACCGTTGCGAGAAGCTCCATCGACGAGCAGCAGCTCAGATCCGGCTACTGGCGCAAACAAGCTCCCCCGATCACCCTTCCATCCCATCGCGTGAGAGACCTCGACCGCAGCGGCGGCGACCATCGGCCCCGTCCTCTCCGGTTTGAAGAAGTCCTTGATGGTCGACAAACTGATTGCAGCCACTGAACGACCGGTGTGATCGCGCACAGGCGCGCCGACGCAGAACACCCCAATGATTGCCTCCTGCTGATCGACCGAATACCCTCGCTTGCGCGTCAGGGCCAGGTCGGTCAGGAGACGGCGTGCGTCCGGGATCGTGAAGGGCGTAACGCTTTGCAGGGCCGCCCTGCCGACGATCCGTGTCACCGATCCGTCATCGACGGCGGCGAGGAGCGCCTTGCCCAGGCTCGACGAGTGCAGGGGTACTCGCGACGTTACTCGTGGATCAGTGCGCACGTCGCGCGCGTCGCTCAGAACCTTGTCGACGTAAAGCAGCTCACCTTGGGACGGAACGGCAAGCATCGCGGTGTCATGCGTTGACGCGACCAATCTCTCTAGCGACGCGCGCGCGACCGAACGCAACTCGATTCGATCGCCCGCATTGAACCCGAGCTGCACCAACCGCGCACCAAGCTGGTAGCGTCTGCCTCCGTCTTGCGATAGGTAGCCCCTCGACTCGAGAGTGTGGACCAGGCCGTGAGTGCTACTGCGAGCGAACTTCAGCCGGCCGCTGATCTCCGAGATGGTCAGGCCCCGCGGCTCGCCCGCCAGCAACTCGAGTATGTCGAGAGTCCTGTCGGCGGACTTTACAGGCGCGAGGTCGGACGGGCCGCGTGCCATGAGGTGCTACTCCCCCTTCGGCCATGGTGGGTTCGCGATCGGAGCAAAGTCCTCGTAATCGCAGATCATGATCGTTACTCCTCCGCTCGCGAATCGCGGAACGTCCTCAAGGGCGGCCGCCATCTCGGGGCTGGCCTGCGCCGCGTCGAACGCCTCGCGGCTTTCGAAGTAAACGTCCGAGACCAGGTAGAAAGGAGCTGGCGCGCCATCCTCAGTACGCTCGACGCGACCAAATCTGATGTTGGTCACACCCGGAATTCGCTGGACGAGAGGCGTGTGCACGTCGCGGTAATACCGGTCAAACGCCTCCGGATCGGTTGGGTGGCCGTGAAGCGAAACGATCCTGGTCATTGTTCACATATGTGAACATGCATCATGGTTGTGATAACCCTATAGCTGGCCGAAACGAAAATCAAGCCCCGGTTTTAGCTCGCGGCGCTTGTGACCTCGATCACCCGAAACTCGTCAAGTTCCTTGGCGGTCATCCCCGAACTTTGCCGCGCCAGGTTTCGCTGGTGTCTGTCACTCGCCAACTCCCCCGCCGACTCTGTCACATCGGTGAGATGACCCGGGAGTGCGCTGAAACTTTTAGCTGCCGAAGCTTGCGTAGCGAGTTTGAGAGCACGTCCAGCCGGCGGTCGTGGATGTTCTGAAGGGGGACCTTTCCGCCGAAGAAGACGACGTCGCCGGCGAACAGCACGCGTTCGTGACCATCGTCAGCTGCCATGATGAGCGTACTGACCTTTGCGGTCGAGCGATCCTAGGCTAGGCTGGCAAACCGGCGCGATCAACAATACGAATTTCGCCAAAAGGAGGCTGCGGGACAGGGATTCGAATCCTGAACCTTGCGGTTAACAGATCGGCCTTCAACCGCCGTGAGCGGATGACTGCCTCGCGAATGGAGGACGCCCGTCTTCCGAGAGTCCGCGCGAGCCGCGAGGCGACGCGGATATCTCCGTAGACGTAATCCCAACCTAGACTGGCGCGCATGCGCCCCGAGACGCGATATGCCAAGAGCGGCGACATCAGCATCGCCTACCAGGTCCTTGGAGATGGGCCTCTCGATCTCCTCTTCGTACAGGG
>DATLKH010000092.1:0-1967 GCA_035538475.1 Candidatus Dormiibacterota bacterium
ACCGCAAGCCCCGGCCGCCGCACGGGCGTAGTACGCTCGGGCTGTGGCCCCGCGGGTGACGAACTGGAAGGAGCAACCGGACGACCATGACTATCCCGCGGCCGAGAGTTACCTCACCCTGCTGATGCCGCCACGGGAGGCGAAGAAGCTGATGCTGCGCATGCGCAAGGCTTCGCTGCAGCATTGGAAGGCGAAAGATCTGCTTCGTGCCAGCCGCCTGCCGGTCCTTCCCAGGGACAACTTTCATGTCGCCGCCGACCTCAAGAAAGTCAGGGCACGGCAGAAGCTCTCGCCCGTGCTACTCGTGCGCGGTCGGATCGAGGACGATACGCCGCTGCAGATCGCGGATGGCTATCACCGCATCTGCGCGAGCTACTACCTCGACGAAGACAGCGACATTCCCTGTCGACTCACCGACGCTGAGAAGGGCTGACGCGTAGCTCCCTCAGATCCAGCCGAGCCGGCGGTAATACCAGAGCTGGCCGACGGTGACGGCGGCCATCACCCCAACGGCGAGCACCCAGAACGTCCACGTAGGCTGGATGTGGCTCACCAGAAAGGCAAAGTTCATGCCGAAGAATCCGGTGAGGAAGGTTAGCGGCAGAAAGAGCGTCGCGAACACCGTCAGCCGCGTAATCCGCAGGTTGAGCCGGTTCGACACGGTCGACAGGTAGACGTCCATCGCCGTGCTCAGCAGGTCGCGCAGCGAATCGACGATCTCGTACTGCCGGACCAGATGGTCGTAGACGTCGCGGTAGTAGATCGACATCTCACCGGGGAAGTCTGCGGCGGCGGTCCCGGTAGGATCGCTGATCGCGGATGTAGTCAGGCGCTGGAAGACATCCCGCTGGGCGCCCAGCACCTTGCGCAGGTCGACGACCGCCCGCTTCAGATCGGAGAGCTCGCTCAGCGTCGCCGTGTCCGGACGCTGAATGATGCGGTCCTCGACCTCGTCGGTCGCGTCGTCGAGCTCGTCGAGCACCGGAAACATGGCGTCGACCAGCTGATCGACCACCAGGTAGAAGAGGTAGGCCGTTTTGCCGTGGGTGATTTCCGGGCTCGAGGTGATGCGCTCGTGGAGCCGCTTGAGCGGGTCGGAGGTCCCCACATGCACCGTGACGACGTATTGCGGCGAGAGGAAAAGGTGATGCTCTTGCAGCTCGACGCGATGGCCCCCGGCCAGGTCGGCGCTGAAGAGGACTACGAAGAAGTAGCCGGGATATTCCTCGAGCTTGGGCCGCTGATTCTGGTGCCGGATGTCGTCGATCGTGAGCGGATGGAATTTGAAGGTGTGCTCGAGCAAATCGAAGTCGTCCGCGTCCGGATCGACGATCCCCAGCCAGAAGCCTTGCTTACCTGCGGCCAGCCAATGCGCGATGGTTTCCGAGGTCGGCTCGATGTCCGAGCCCTGTGACGAGATGAGGTAACGGATGTCTACCCCCCACCCTGACCCTCCCCCGCAAGGGGGGAGGGACAAGAAAGGGAATTACCTTCCTACTTGATTTCGGCGCCGGCGCCGGCGTCCTTCAATTTCTTGAGAACGCTCTCGGCCTCTTCGCGGTTGACGCCCTGCTTGACCGGCTTGGGCGCCTGATCGACCAGGTCCTTGGCTTCCTTCAAGCCGAGGCCGGTGATCTCGCGGACGACCTTGATGACGCCGATCTTCGCATCGCCGGGGGAGGTCAGGATGACCTGGAACTCGGTCTGCTCCGCTTCGGGCGCAGCCGCGGCGGCACCTCCGGCGGCCGGCGCCTGGGCAACCGCCACCGGCGCCGCGGCGGTCACGCCGAATTCGGTCTCGATGGCCTTGATGGCGTTCATCACGTCCACCACGGTCCATTCCTTCAAGCTGGATACGAAATCGTCGACACTAACTTTTGCCATGGATTCCTCCTAACTTGCGGCCGCAGGGGCGGCCGGTGATGTGGATTCTTTCTGCACACGAACGGCGTCGAGCGTACGAGCGA
>DATLKH010000093.1:0-15664 GCA_035538475.1 Candidatus Dormiibacterota bacterium
AACGGATAGCGCTCATCGAGCCAGTCCACCACTGCCATCTGGACGTCCCTCGGGTGTGGAAGCGCCATCTCTTATCCCAGCGTAATGCCGTCGACCTGAATCTGGTTTGGGCTGCCTCCCTGCTTCCAGGTCAGGGTCGACAGCGGAAATTGCGCCGGGCCGTGCAGCACGGTCCCGTTCAGATGGAACCGCGAGCCATGGCACGGGCAATCGAATGTTTTCGCGTCCTGGTTGAAGTTGACCGAACATCCCAGGTGCGAACAGTTCTGCGCGAAAACCAGCAGATTGCCACCGGTTTTCACGAGGTAACCACCAAAGGCGAGATCGCCGGGCGCGTTGTCGCCGCCTCCGGTGGCCATGATGAAGGCTTCGTTTGGAGAAGTCGGCGCCAGGAACTTGGTTGCGGAGTCGTCAGCCAGAGCGTCGATCGCGGTGTCGAGTGACACGCTGATGACCTGTTTTCGCTGACCCTTCGGAGGCGCGGGCCACAGAAAAACGAGGATTGGCAGGCCGCCGGTGACGACGGTGGCGGTCATCAACGCGGCCATCCACCAACCAAGGAAAGTCCTTCGGCTGACTCGCCTCGGAGCAGCAGCTTCTGCCATTCGGCTCAAATTTTAACGGGGCGTCACTTACGAGAGGTAGCGCGGCAGACCGACCCGTTCCCGCACCTCGACCATGGTTTGCCGAGCGATCGCCCGGGCTTTCTCGCTACCTTCGTCCAGGATTCGCGTGACCTGATCCGGCGTGAGCTCGGCACGAACTTCGCGAAACGGCCGAAACATTTCGATCAGGCGATCGGCAAGGATTTTCTTCTTGTCGTAGCAGCCGATCTGCGCCCTGCGGCACAGGTCCCAGTACTGCTGCCAGTCATCGAAGAAAAACTTGTAGTAAGCGCAGACGTTGCAAAGACGCGGATGCCCGGGGTCGGTCCGGCGCGGGCGCTTGGTGTCGGTGACCATGCTCAGCACCTGCTTGCGGATCACCTCGGGATCTTCGGTGACCCCGATGATGTTGCCCACCGTCTTGGACATTCGCTGCTTGCCGTCGGTTCCCTTGACGAGCGGCGTCTCGGTGAGCAGGGCGCGAGGTTCGGGAAACACCGGCATGTAGGTGCGATTGAACTTGCGCACGACCTCACGGATCAGCTCGAGGTGAGCCAGCTGATCTTTGCCGACTGGAACGCCGCCGCCCTTGACGATCACGATATCGGCCCCCTGGAGCACCGGGTAGGAAAGCAGTCCGAGATTGACGTTGTCCGGATGCTTCTTGGCCATCTCCTTGAAAGTCGGCGTGCGCAGCACCCAGCTGAGCGGCGTGACCATCGACAGCAGCAGTGAAAGCTCGGCCGTCTCCGGCACCTTGGACTGCTGATAGAGCGTGCTTCGCGCGGGATCGATGCCGACCGCGATCAAGTCCGCCGCCAGGTCGAAGACCTTGTCCTCCACTTTGTGGCCGTCAGGTTCCGTGGTCAGCGCGTGATAGTCCGCGATGAAGTAGAAGCACTCGTACTGCTCCTGAAGCTCGACCCAGTTCTTGGCCGCACCCAGGTAGTTGCCGAGATGAAACCGGCCGGTCGGGCGCATGCCGCTCAGGATCCGAAGACGATCTGCCACGTTCAAGCGAATATAGCGAGGCAGCCGATTACGATTGGATCAGTTGCCAGACAACGATCTAGAAAGCGCGCCGGCCCCGGCGACCGGGCTCGGCACCCGAGCGCTTCGCAACACAGTCATAGTCCTGACGGCGAAGGTCATTGCGCGATTGGTCGCGCTCGTCACCGTTCTGTACATGATCCGGTGGCTGGGTCAGGACAGGTACGGATCGTTCTCGGTGCTCGTCAACCTGACCGCCATCGTCAGCGTGGTGCTCGATCTGGGATTCAACGTGCTCTTCGTGCGCGAGGGAGCGCGCCACCACAGCGAGATCGAGCGGTACATGCGCAACGTCATGTCCCTGCGACTCTTCATGTCGCTGCTGGCGCTGGTCCTGCTGGCGGCGCTGGTCTATCCGCTCGGCCTGGGCGACCTTCTGCTCCCGGGATTTCTGCTCATGGTCCTGACGTCCTACGCGACGCTGCTGCGCAACGGCCTGTACGCGATCCAGCAGTTGGGGTTCGAAGCGATCGCGGTTGTCCTCGAAAGCCTGGTGCTGCTCGCGCTGGTCTTTTATGGCGTGAAGACGCAGCGCGGCATTTCCTTTTTCGTGTGGGCATACGCGCTGCAGTACGGGTTCAGCTGCATCTACTTCACGGCGGTGCTGGCTTACAAGCGGATCGCGTTCATCGGCTGGAGATTCGAACCCGATCTGCTGCGCGAATGGTTCTGGAAGGGTTTGCCCTTCGCCCTCACTTTCGTGCTCACGATCCTTTACTTCCGCATCGACCAGCCGCTGATCTTCATCTTTCGCGGTGAGCACGAAGCGTCGTGGTATGCGGCGGCCTACAAGCCGATCGAGTCATTGTTGTTCGTGCCGATCACGTTTCTGCAGGTGGTGTTTCCGGTGCTGTCGATCTATCACCGTGAACGGCCGCAAGAGATGCTCGACGCGCTCAACCGCTTCTACAAGGCTTTGCTCTTGATGGGCTGGCCGGTGAGCGTGGGCATCTTCGTCCTGGCCGCGCCACTGACTCCACTGCTGTTGGGACGCGGCTTCGGACCCTCTGAACCCGCCCTCAAGGTGCTCGCGCTGGCCCTCGGCATCGCGTTCGTGAACAACGCCTTCATCGGTGCGCTGAACGCATCGGACCGCCAGTCGTCGTTCACGTGGGCCGCGGCCTGGAGCCTGGTGGCGAACGTCGCGTTGAATCTCACGTTGATTCCGCTGTTCGGCTATCGCGGAGCCAGCTGGGCGACTGTGATGACCGAGCTCGTGCTCGGGACTGCCGGCTGGATCCTCACGGCCCGTCATGTCGGCAGAGTTCCCGTGCCTGCGCTGAGCTGGCGTGTGATCATCGCCGGACTGGTTATGGGCGTGGCGATCTATCCGATCAGCAATCTGAGTGGATTCGAGGTCCTCATCCCCATCGCGGCCGGCGCGCTGATCTACGCCGTTGCAGTCCTGCTCCTCCGCGCCGTCAACCGAGATGAGATCACGTGGGCGCGGCGGGCGCTGGCGCTGGCACGATGAGCACCGATCAAGCCAAGCGTCGCGTCTACCTCAAACCACGCAGCGCTACGGAGCCGGTGCCTTGGGAGGAGATTGCGGTCGACGCTCCAGAGGTCCGGCCGGAAACGCGGCTCGATGCCGCGCAGTTCGTGGCCCTGGACGTCGAGACAACCGGAAACGCGCCTTTTTTGGTCCTGGAGATGGGAGCCGAAAGATTTCGACTCGACGGCCCGCTTTCGTTTTTTGACACGCTGGTGGATTGCCGTGCGCCGATCAATCCATACGCACGCAAGCGGCATCGCATCGAGCGCGCGATGCTGATCGGGGCGCCGGAATTCAAGGATGCAAGGCGCGCGTTCCTGCGCTTCGCGCACGGCGCGGTGCTCGTGGAGCACAGCCACGACGCTTTCGACACCTGGCTGGTCGGCCGCGGCCTCGAAAGTCCGCTGGAGCATCCGATCATCGACACCACTGCGCTGGCCCGAATGGTGCTCGACCTCCCAAGGGGACAGACGCCGGGCCTGGCGCGACTCGTCGCCGATTTGGGCCTCGACGTCACGCCCGCACACGCGGCGCTCGACGATGCGCGCGCGACTGCCATGGTTTTTCGAGCCTTGATCTCACGCGCGACTGAACAGCTCGGCTGGGAAACGGTGGCCGACGTGTTGACCGCGCTGCCGCGGCCGGTGATAGACCGAACCCCTAATCGAAGAGGGTCATCTGCAGGTCCGGTTCGGGGTGCTCAAGCCCCGACAGCCCAACCCCGATCAAGCGCACAGGTCGCGACTCCACATGCGACTTCTCAAGCGCGGACCGGGCGGCGCGGAAGATCGTCTCGACGTCGTCGGTCGGGCTCGTCCGGCTCACCTGGCGGCTGACCAGACGAAAGTCGGGGAGCTTCAGCTTCACGTACACGGTTCGGGCGCGAACACCGTCGGTCTTGAGACGCTCCGTGACCCGATCCGTGAGGTCGCGCAACGCACTCTCGAGCTGGCCGCGGTCGCTTACATCGTCCTCGAACGTGGTCTCGGCCGAGATCGTCTTGGCCGGCCTGCTGCCGTCGACCGGCGTTCGGTCACGGCCTTGAGCGAGGCGCTGCAGCACAGCGCCATTGGTTCCCAGCGCCTGGACCAGCCGCTGCGTCTCGTAAGCCGCGAGCGCTCCGACCGTTCGGAGTCCCATGGCCCGCAGCCGTTCCTCTGTCTTCGGTCCGAGGCCTGGGATGACGCCGACCGGCAGCGGCGCCAGGAAGTCGGCTTCGGTGCCGGGTGGCACGAGAACGAGGCCGTCCGGCTTGCGCGTTCCGCTCGCGACCTTCGCGACGAGCTTGGATGTCGCCCCACCTACCGACGCCGTCAGCCCGACTTCGGTGTGGATCTGAAACTTGATCCTGCGGGCGACCTCTTCAGGTGTCGCGGTGCCGTGCCGAGTCCGCGCGGTGACGTCTAGATAGGCCTCGTCGAGCGCGACGCCCTCGACGAGCTCTGGAGAGGTGAAGCGCCGAAATATCTGATGGACGACCCGGCTCGCTTCGCGATAGCGCGCTGAATCCGGGGCGATCACAGTCAGCTGCGGGCTCAGCTGGAGCGCTTCGTGAAGGGGCATCGCCGAGCGAACGCCATACGTCCGGGCCTCGTAGGAAGCGCCCATGACGACGGCTCGTTTGGAGCGCCCCGCGACCGCGACTGGGATGCCGCGCAGCTTTGGATCGTCGCGCTGATGGACCGACGTGTAGAAAGCGTCCAGGTCGACGTGGAGGATCGTGCGGGGCCAGTTGTCAGGGCGAGCCATTTATTTGCGGCGCCAGTCTGCCACAACACATTGTGGCCGGCGGTGGCTTGGAGCGCCCGAACTAGGGCGTCAGGGGCTAGCCAGCGCTGCCGCCACGTTGGAGAACACGTTCGCGATCTGGTTGCCCATGGTCAGGAGGATGACGATGACCACGATGCTGACCAGCACCAGGACGCCGACAAAGCCCACGACCGTGATGGCTACGGCGGCCGCCGCGCCCCCGCCACCACCCCGGGCGGCTTCCGGCCGGTTCGGAACCCAGGTCTGCCCGTTCCACCGCCACAGCCGGTCCGGCGAGATCGCCGACTTCCACTCCCGGCCGTCCCACCACCACATCCCGTCGGCCGAGAAGGTCGGCGGATGCTGGCCCTGGCCCGGAGGATTAGCCCCCACGCGCTGAACGATAATCCGGAATCGATGAAGGGAGTGATCCTGGCCGGCGGCACCGGAAGCCGCCTGGCGCCACTTACGCGCATCACCAACAAGCACCTGCTGCCCGTTTACGACCGGCCGATGATCAGCTACGCCATCGAGGCGCTGGTCACCGCCGGCGTGGACGAGATGATGCTGGTCACCGGCGGGACCCACGCGGGCGAGTTTTTACGTTTGCTCGGCAACGGTCACGAGTTTGGGATCGGTCGCCTTTTCTACGCGTATCAGGAGAAGGCCGGCGGGATCGCGGAGGCTCTGGGCCTCGCTGAGAGATTCGTCGCCGGCGATCAATGCGTCGTGCTCCTGGCGGACAACATCTTCGGCCGCTCCATCAAGCACTGCGTCCAGGCTTTCGATCAGCAGAAGAGGGGCGCGCGCGTCGTGCTTTTCAGAGAGAAGAACGCGGAGCACCTCCGCCACCTTGGCGTGGCGCAGTTCGACGGAAATCGCAAGATCCAGCGCATCATCGAAAAGCCGGAGGACCCGCCGAGCGACTACGCGGTCACCGGCGTGTACTTCTACGACTCCGAGGTCTGGAAAGTGCTGCCGGCCCTGCAGCCGTCGGGCCGCGGGGAGCTAGAGATCACAGACGTCAACAACTGGTACGTCGAGCGGGGGCTCATGGAGTACGACGTGATCGACGGATTCTGGGGCGACGCGGGCGAATCGATCAACGCCTATTACGCTATCCACGATTTCGTGCGCGAGCACGGAGCGAACAAGGGATGAGCATCGAAGGCGTCGTCCTGAAGGAGCTCGCCACGCACGCCGACGAGCGTGGCTTCTTTCGCGAGATCATCCGCGAGACCGACGACTTCTTCGACCACTTCGGGCAGTGGAGCCACTCGCTGATGTATCCAGGGAGCGCGAAGGCGTGGCATATCCATCAGCGGCAGACCGACTGGTGGTACGTGATCGGCGAGCTGAAAGTCGCGCTTTACGATCTCCGCGAGGGATCGTCGACCAAAGGTCAATTGATGGAGTTCTTGATGGGTGACGGGCATCCTACGTGTCTCAAGATTCCGCCGGGGGTCGCACACGGATGCCGGGCGCTGGAGCGAAGTCACCTCCTCTACATCACGTCCGGCGTGTACGCGCCGGACGACGAGGGCCGCATCCCGCACGATGATCCGGTGATCGGCTACGACTGGACGGCGGGCCCGCCCATCAAGTGAGCCGCTCGTTCAAGCGTTTGCTCATCGCGGGAGCCGCGGGCTTCATCGGGTCCAACTTCGTGCGCCTGCTCCGCCAGACACGTCCGGAGATCGAGATCACGGTGCTCGACAAGCTCACATATGCGGGCAATCGAGCAAACCTGAACGAGTTCGAAGCTCGGCCCGGATACCGATTCGTTCACGGTGACATTTGCGATGTCGATCAGGTCGATTCGCTCGCCAAAGAGGTCGACGCGATCGTCAACTTCGCCGCAGAAACACATGTGGACCGGTCGCTGATGGATCCGTATGCGTTCATCGAGACCGACGTGCGCGGCACTGCGGTGCTTTGCGAGGCCGCTCGAAAGCATCGCCATCAGATCTTCTTGCTGGTCAGCACAGACGAGGTGTATGGCGAGGTCCGCACCGGGCGGTCAAAAGAAGAGGACGCGTTCCGGCCTCGCAGCCCATACGCCGCGAGCAAGGCCGGCGGCGAGCACATCGCTCGCGCCTACGCGGAGAGCTTCGGACTTCCTCTGCTCGTGACGAGAGGGTCAAACAACTATGGCCCGTTTCAGTACCCGGAAAAGCTGATCTCTGTGCTGATCACCAATGCGATCGACAGTATGCGTCTCCCGCTGTACAACGACGGGTCGGCGGTCAGAGACTTCATCTACGTCCAGGATCATTGCCGAGCGATCGACCTGGTTCTTCACGAAGGGCCGATTGGCGGCGCATTCAACATCGGCACGGGAATGGAGACGTCGGGTTTGCAGATCGCGGAAGCAGTGCTCGACATCATGGGCAAGCCACGAAGCTTGATCGAGTTCGTCGCCGACCGGCCTGGACACGACTACCGCTACGCGCTGGACATCACGCGCATAACGGAGCTGGGCTGGGAGCCGCAGACCAACTTGTCCGAAGGCCTCGAGCGCACGGTCCGCTGGTATCAAGACCACCAGGATTGGTGGCGGCCGCTCAAGTCAGGAGAGTACTGGGAGTACTACAAGCGGAACTACCGGCCGCTCACGGCTTCTTCGTAAAGCGTCCGCCGATTCCGCGCCAGTACCAATGCAGGTAGCGGGGCAGCCACGACCAGAGTTGAAACCGGCTCTGTCCGGCCGTGCGGTCGCGCCACGTGGTCGGCACTTCCGCGACTTTCAGCCCGAGCCGGTAAGCCTTCACGGTGAGCTCCAGGCCCAATTCGAATCCACCCTTTGACTCGATCGTGACCTGGTTCAGCAACCGCTTCGAATAAAGGCGGTAGTTGCTGGTGGCGTCGTGAATCGGCAATCCACCGAGCCAGTGGAGGGAGAGACCTGCGGTGCGGGACATCGTTCGTTTCAGGAGCGGACCTCCGAGCTGCCGTCCGCCACCCATGTAACGCGAACCGGCGACGACGTCGGCTCCTCCGCGCGCCAGCTCGAACATCGCGTCGATATCGGCAGGATTGTCCGAGCCGTCGCCCATGGTGATCAGCACGTACGGTGCGCGGGCCGCCCGCAAGCCTGACTTCATCGCATTGAGCACGCCGCGACCGAGAGTGTTCTTGTGCAAACGAAGCTGCGGAAGCTCACCCTGGAGTCGCTTCACGACCGGCACAGTCGTGTCTTCGTCGAAGTCGTGCACGACCAGGACTTCCAGTGGGCGGGCTTGTGTGTTCTGGACCACGCCGCGCAGCGTGGGCACGACATTCTCGCCTTCGTTGTAAACGGGAATCACGACGCTGAGCGCGGGTGTTTCGGAGCTCAGATCCGGCCCACCGTGATCTCATCGCGGATCCAGGGGATCACCTCGTCGAGCATCTCATCGAGCGTCGTCGTGGCCTCGAAACCGAGCACTTCACGCGCCTTGCGCACGTCTGGCACACGCATCTGCACATCGTGTTCGTAAGGCGCGTCCGATACCAGGCGCAGAGGTTTGGTTTCGCCGTGGATCTTCCGCCAGATCGCCTCTGCCAGCTCCCGCACGGTCGTCGACTGCGCTGTGGAAAGGTTGAAGTCTTCGTTCAAGGCTTTGTCCGACTCCATGGCGAGCCGGATGCCCCTCGCGAGGTCCCCGCCGTACGTGTAGTGGCGAACCTGGCTTCCGTCGCCGAGGATGTGCAGCGGATCCTGGCCTTTCAACACTTTCTGGACCAGGTCGGGAACGACGTGGCTCATCGCGAGCTTGACGTTGCCGCTCATCACGTCGTGGTCTCGCAGCGCGCGCCGCTCGCCGATTCCGACGCAGTTGAACGGGCGGACGATGGTGTAGGGCAGGCCGTATTGCTCGTTTGCCCCGAGCGCAAAGTACTCCGCGGCCAGCTTCTGGAATCCGTAAGTCGACTTCGGAGGAGGGCTTGTGAGCTGCGCGCCCTCTGGGGTCGGAAAGACGGCCGCCGACTCGAAAACCATGCTGCTCGAGAGCACGGTGACCTTCTTCAGCCGGCCGACCTTGTGGGCGTCGATCGCGGCATCGAATGTAGAGGCGCAGATCCGTTCGTTCTCGGCCAGCAGGTCGTAAGCGAACTCGTGGAAGTACGAGATTCCTCCGATCATGGCCGCTCCCGCCACGATCTGATCGACGTCGGACGCCAGGCTGGTCATTAGCTCCACGTCTTTCGCGTCGCCCTCGACCAACCGGTAGCGCGAGTCTTCGTCGTACGTTCGCTTGAGCGGCCCGTACTTGCTGAAGTTGTCGACGCCGACGACTTCGTGACCGGCGTTCAGCAGCTCGGCGACGAGATACCCGCAAATAAAACCAGCAGCGCCGGTGACGAGGACTTTCAACCGAGACAACCCCGGATCGTCGAGACGATCCGTGATTTCCGTTTGCGAATCTGCCGGTTCGTCGCGACGATCCGTGTGTTCAGAGTCGAATCGGGCCCGTGATGCCCCAGATGTCCACGACTTCGCGCCCGTTCAGCTCGAGCATGCGGTACGACTTGTGCGGCGCGCCCACGACCAGGATGTCCGACTCGCGCAGCACTTTCTCCAGCGGCACGAACGACGAGTCCTCGATGAATGGATCGGTGCACATCACCTTCGCACCTTTGAACTGGGCCAGCTTGCGCAGCTTGTAGCTGAGTGATGCGCGCGGGTCGTCGGACTCGCCTTTGAACGCCATGCCCAGGATGCCCACCGTTCGGCCGAGCAAAGGCTTGCGTGCATTCAACGTGTCGACGATGTAGCCGGGCAGCCCTTCGTTGATCTGCATCGCCGCCTGCCCCATCGGGAAGTGGTCCGGTGTGAAGGAAGAGAGCTGCATCGTGTCTTTCAAGAGGCATGGTCCGGCGGCGAAACCAGGCCCTGGGAGATCGGCGGCGCGCGGATAATCCTGACGAATCGCGTTCAGGACCCGGCTGTAGTCAAGGCCGGACCGGGTGACGATCTCGAAGAACTGGTTGGCGTTCGCGAACTTCATGTAGCGCCAGGTGTTGGTCAGCAGCTTCACGAGCTCGGCTTCCAGCGGAGTCGTCCGTATCACGGAAACACCGAGCCGTTCGAACAGCGCGCTGGCTTGCCCAAACGCCGCATCGGTGTGCGCGCCCACGATCTGCGGGAGGGTTCGCAGCTCTTCCAGCGCGTGACCTTCCGCGATGCGCTCGGGACAGAATGCGACCTCTGCGTCGATGCCGGCCGCGCGGAGGCGCCGCTCCACTGTTTCCGTCGTGCCTGGAAAAACCGTCGAGCGCAGGACCACGAGCGTTCCGTTCTGGATATGTGGGGTCAGCTCGTCGAGGACTCGATCGAAGATGCGCACCGAAGGATTCATGAATTCATCGATCGGCGTTCCGATGACGAGAATCACGGTGCGCGTCTGGCTGAGCATTTCGGGGTCGGAGGAGAGGTGAAGCCGGCCCGACGAAAGGACCTGCTTGAGGAGCTCGTCTGCGCCGGCTTCTTTGAACGGAGCCCGACCCGTTTTGACCAGCTCGATCTTCTGCTCGTCGATATCGTTGATCCCGACGGAATAGCCGCTGTCCGCCAGGGACAGGGCGAGAGGCAGTCCGACGTGACCGCAGCCACCGACCACCACCAGGTCCAGAGCGCTCGCCGGGGAGTTCATGGCCGCCAAATTATGATGACTCCGTCAGCTCCTCCATCCCGTCCTTGAATCACGCTACGAGCAGGCGCCCAGGCAGGAAGACCAGCGCGCCCTCGGTCCTGCTCGACATGCGACCACTGCAGGGACCCAGCGCGAGCCGCGGCGTCGGCACTTACGCCAAGGGCCTCCTTGGCGGACTCATCGCCGCCGGATTTGATGCAAATCTGACCCTGCTGCTCGACTCGGGCCTCGACGATCCTTCGATGCCCCAAGGCGGCTATCGCGTGAGTCACACCCGCCGACGATATCGCGGGCAGCTCGCGGGATATGAGGAGGCGGCCGTCGCGCGATTCGATCTCGAGCGCATCAAACCCGACGTCTATCACGCCATCAGCCTCCGACTGCCGGGTCGGTCGCCGTGTCCGCTTGTCGTCACGCTGCATGACCTGATCCCCTGGGCGTGGGGTGGACCGCACATGCGCGGTGAACGCATGCGCTACTGGCTGGGTAAAAGGCTGCTTCGTCGCGCCGACATGATCCTGGCGGTCTCGCAGACGACCGCTGACGACGCGATCAAATTTGCGCGGATCGATCCGCATCGTCTGCGTGTCGTGCTCGAAGCCGCCGATGCGATCTTCTCCCCGCGGCAAGATGCGAACCTTCGGGTCAAGCAGCGCTGGAACCTTGAACCTGGATTCCTTTTATTTGTCGGCGCGCTCGATGCCCGCAAAGACCCGACGTCTCTGCTGACCGCGTGGTCCACCGCCCGAATCGCATCGCCGAACCTCGAGCTCGTGATTGCCGGCGTGCCCGGACCTCAGGCTCCGGCGAGTATGCCCGGCGCACACATGGTCGGCCGGATCGACGAGGCGGAGCTGGCCGATCTCTATTCCGCAGCTGGCTGCTTTGTCTTTCCGAGCCGCTACGAGGGATTCGGATTGCCCTGTCTCGAGGCCATGGCATGCGGATGCCCGGTCGCCGCGTACCGAAACTCGAGCGTCGAGGAAGTGGTCAACAGCTCGGGGACTTTGGTGGCCGACGGCGACGCTGCCGGGCTCGGACGCGCTGCCGCGGAGATGGCGGCCGCCCCCGAGCGCTGGCGTAAAGCGGGACTCGAGCGGGCCAGGCAGTTCAGCTGGAGCAAAACCGCGCAGCAGACGATCGACGCCTACGAAGCAGTCCTCGCGCGGGGGATAATCCAGCCGCATTGAGCAAAGTTGCGGTCATCGGCGCGGGGTATGTCGGACTCACGACGGCTGCGTGCTTGGCCGACCTTGGCAACGCGGTGACAGTCGTCGACATAAATCGCGAGAAGATCGCGCAGCTCAAGAACCATCGCGTTCCTTTCTATGAGCCTGGACTGAGCGAGCTGGTCGACCGCAATGCGAAAGCGGGCCGGCTCCAGTTCACCAACGATTACGACGACGCAATCCCCGGCGCCGAGTACGCGATCATCGCGGTGAGCACGCCGGAAGGGGAGGGAGGAGAGGCCGATCTCTCATACGTCGAAGCCGCGGCGAGCTCGATCGCCGATCACATGGATGGACCGCTCGTCGTGGTCAACAAGTCGACGGTGCCTCCGCTCACCGGCGACATGGTGGCCAAAGTCCTGAACAAGCGAAACGGCAAGCATCAAGCTTCGGTCGTTTCGAATCCGGAATTCCTGCGTGAAGGCTCCGCGATCCAGGACTTCATGCACCCGGACCGCGTCGTGGTCGGCAGTCATGACCGTAAGGCGGCAGAGAAAGTGGCTGAGCTGTACGCGCCACTCGAAGCGCCTGTGCTGATCACGCCCAACATCTACACCGCGGAGATGGTCAAGTACGCATCGAACGCGTTTCTTGCGACGCGCATCTCATTCATCAACGAGATCGCGCGCATCAGCGAACGGGTGGGCGCCGACGCCAAGCTCGTCGCCGAGGGAATGGGTCTCGACAAACGCATCGGGTCGACCTATCTGGACGCCGGAATCGGCTATGGAGGCTCCTGCCTGGTGGGCGAAGAGACCGTGCTGATCAAGCTTCGGGGACAAGTCCGCCTCACGCCTCTTTCCGAAGTGTTTCTCGACTTCGACAAGAGCGGCGATATGGAGGTGCAGGCGTGGCGACGAGATTCGGGCGAGGTCCAGTTCCTGCCCATCAGCGACGCAACCCTCCGGCCATTTGAGGGTGAAGTGCTCGAGATCAGAACGAAGATGGGAAGGCGGGTCGTCTGCACCCCCGATCATCCTTTTGTCACACGAGCTGGCACGAAGCTCGCGGAGCAGCTCACGACGGATGACTGGCTGCCGCTTGCACTTCAGCCCAAACGTCAACCGGATAGTGCGCTCACAGAGTTTCGCCTTCTAGACGGACTTGCTTTCGCGGGCCTCGAACGTGCACAAGTCATTGTTCGCCCGGCGCTGCAAGTCCTTGCGGCAGTCCGGGCCGCTGAGTTGAGGCCGACGCTCACGGTCGCTCGCTCACATGACGTGCTGCGAGCCGGCGCAATGCGGCTTCCCGAAATGGATGCGCTTGGTTTCGTCCTGGAGGGTTGCGTGCTGAAAACCACCAGGAACGGGACTTGCGTGCCGATCAAGATCGAGGCGACAGCAGACTTCTGGCGTCTGGTGGGTCTGTACATCGCCGAGGGTCATGTGAACTCTGATGGTCTCCGCCAGCGGATTCAGAGGTCATTCAACCACCACGGTGAGGATGATCTGGTGGAGGAGGTCCGCGGCTTTTGGGAGCGTCACGGTGTCAAAGCGGATGTCAGGCACGGACTGACGTCGACACATGTCACGGTTTCTTCACGGATTCTTGCCGGCTTCTGGCGCGGGGTTTTGCGGCTGGGCAGGAATTGCAACGATGCGCGGCTCCCTGATCAAATCTGGGATCAACCGGTCGAGCACAAGCGAGCGCTGCTCAGCGGCTACTGGATGGGAGACGGCAGTTGGAGCTACGTCAGACGCGGGCCGAGCGTCATTCTCGAATGTGGAACGACCAGCCGCGACCTGGCCGATGGCCTGGTTCGGCTGCTCGGGCAAATCGGGGTCGTCGCCTCGGTTCGAGTGGGGCGCACAGCCAAGTCAACTCGCGACACCTACTGGATTCGATGCTCCGGCGCGGACCAAGTCGAGAAGCTCCTCGATCTTGTTCCCGAGCGAGATCGGGAGGCGATCCAGTCATCCATTCGGCGCCAAAAGAAGCGCATCGCCCCGACCGGGTACCGCCGTGACGGGGACGGAACTGCATGGGTTCGCGTGGTTGACATCAAGCGACGTCCATTCTCAGGTGCGGTTTATTCGCTCGAGGTTCCGGGCGCCCACACCTTTGTGACGACGGCCGGACTGGTCACGCACAACTGCTTTCCGAAGGATGTGGCGGCGCTCGCGGCGCTGGCCCAACGCTTCGACTATCACCCTGAGATGCTCCACGCCGTGATGGACATCAATCGCGACCAGCGCATGCTCGTCATCGACAAGCTGCGCGACTGCCTAGACACGCTGAACGGCCGGACGATAGGCCTGCTGGGCCTGGCGTTCAAACCCAACACCGATGACCTGCGCGAGGCGCCGAGTCTCGACATCGCCAAAGTTCTGCTCGCCGCCGGGTCACGTGTCCGGGCCTACGACCCCGCCGCCATGGAGCGCACGCGCCAGATCCTGCCCGACGTCGAATACTTGAACGACGCGTACGAAGTCGCGGCGGGCGCGGACGCGGTCGTGATCGTGACCGAGTGGAATGAGTTCCGTCACCTGGACCTGGCTCGCTTGAAGGATTCCATGAGCAAACCGATACTCATCGATGGGCGCAACATCTACGACCCAGAAGTAATGCGCGAGCTGGGCTTCACATATCGCGGAATTGGCCGCGAGTAGCTCTAAACCGCGAGCGGTCGTTTCGGGTGGCGCAGGCTTCATCGGCTCACATCTGTGCCAGGCGCTGCTCGACCGTGGCTTGCGCGTCCTCGCCCTGGACAACTTCATCACCGGAGCACCGGACAATCTCGAGTCACTTCAGGAAAATCCGGACTTCGCCTTCCAGCGCGCCGATGTCAACCACGGGGTGTTCTTGGGTGGCGACGTTCGCTATGTCTTGCACTTCGCTTCGCCCGCCTCGCCCCCGCAGTACGACGCCAACCCCATTCACACACTGAAGGTGGGCACGCTCGGCACCATGAACATGCTCGGACTCGCGCGGGCCAAGGAAGCCACGTTTCTTCTCGCCTCGACCTCTGAGGTCTACGGCGATCCGCTCGTCCATCCGCAGCCGGAATCCTATTGGGGCAATGTCAATCCGATCGGGCCACGTGGCTGCTACGACGAAGCCAAGCGGTGCGCTGAAGCCTTTGCGATGGCCTATCACCGAGCGCACGGCGTGGACACGCGCATCATCCGCATCTTCAACACGCACGGGCCGCGGATGCACGTTTCCGACGGCCGCGCCGTGCCCAACTTCATGGCGCAGGCGATTCGGGGCGAGCCGCTCACCGTCTACGGAGACGGGTCGCAGACCCGCAGCCTCTGCTACGTCTCCGATCTCGTCCGGGGCGTGCTCGCGGTGCTCGATCGTGGCGACGAGATGCCGATCAACCTGGGCAATCCGCAAGAAGTCACCATGCTGGAGCTGGCGGAGACGATCATCCGGCTTGCCGGCTCGAAGAGCAAAGTCGAGTTTCGTGAGCTGCCGGTCGACGATCCAAAGCAGCGCCGTCCCGATATCGCACGAGCCAAGAAGCTGCTCGGCTGGGAGCCCGAGGTGGAGCTCGAAGACGGCCTGAACCGGACGCTTGCGTATTTTCGGACCGTGGTCTAGATGCCGAGCACACCAGATCAGCTCAAGCGGTTCATCCGCGACGTCGTGGACTATCCGCAGAAAGGCATCATCTTTCGCGACATCACGCCGCTGCTCGCCGACAAGCTGGTCTTTCGCGAGATCGTGGACATGATGTCGAAGGCGTGGCTCCAGGACAAGCCAGACCTCGTGGCCGCCATCGAAGCTCGGGGATTCATCCCGGGGGCGGCGATTGCGGTCAAGCTGGGCGCCGGTTTCGTCCCCATCCGCAAGACCGGCAAGCTGCCCTGGAAGACGATCGTGGAGACCTACGACCTCGAATACGGCACCGACCAGCTCGAGGTGCACGAAGATGCCATTCAGGCGGGTCAGAAG
>DATLKH010000094.1:0-6925 GCA_035538475.1 Candidatus Dormiibacterota bacterium
TCTCGATCCAGGCATGGTGTCCGCCTGGTGTTCCAGTCTTCGGTGAGGGTCCGAGCCGGACAAGGAACAATTCGGAGCATCACGTCCCGGCCGTCGATCTTCCCCATGCCGGTGACGACTCCATCGCCGGGCACCCCACCACGATGTCGCGCGAACAGGTCGATCTCTTCGAATGAATTGCGATCGACCAGCCGCGCGATTCGCTCGCGCGAGCTCAGCTTGCCTTTTGCATGCTGTCGGTTGAAGCCTTCCGCGTCGCCGTGGCCGGCTTCGTACTTGCGCTGCCGCAGCTCGTTCAACGGATCGATGTGCTTGGGCGGCGGGCTGCTCACCTCTGGCGCTGCGCGTCCAGGTCGGGACTTGCTGATTGCATGAACATCCAGCGATGGCCCTCGAGGTCTTCGGCGCGGTAGCGCTTGCCTTCGCCGCCTTCCTCGAGGGGCGAGAGGATGGTCGCACCCGCGGACTTGGCGCGCTCGAAGTGCCGTTCGATGTCGGATACGTACACCAGCACACCGTCGACGATGTACGGCACCTCCTGCCACATCCGTGCCTGCTGGCACTCATCGCGGTGGTGCTTGGGGCCGTGGTAGTGCGGCGAAGGTGTGGCCAGCATGATCACGCCATCGCCGGCCTCCATCTCGCCATGACTCAACCTGCCGTCCTGCCCCAACATGCGGGCCCGCTCGTGGAACCCAAAGGCGCGGGCGAGCCAATCCATGGCGGCGGGTCCGTTCTCGTACGCCAGCATCGGTATGACTGCGGGGTACATCTGGCTCATGCCGCCTCCTGTGGACTGTATTCGCCGAAGACGCTTCGGAGCACACGGCAGCACTCACCGATCGTCACGTAGTCCGCGAGCGCCGCTTTCAAAGGCGGGAGCAGATTCTCTGTGCCTCGGGCTGCGCGCTCGAGATCTGCCAGCCTGCGGTCCACTTGATCCTTGGAGCGGCGGGCCCGCAGCTGCTTCAAGGCGCGGATCTGCGCCTGCTCCTGACGCGGGCTGATCTTCATGATCTGCACCGGCCGTGCACCGGTCTCGGTGTAATGGTTGACTCCAACGATCACGCGGTCTCCTGATTCGATTCGCCGCTGGAAGCGGTAGGCGCTTTCGGCGATCCGGCGCTGTGTCCAACCCGATTCGAGGCAGGCCACAGCACCGCCCAGCTCATCGATCTCGGCCATGATCGACAGGGCTTCCTCTTCGACGCGATCGGTCAGGTTCTCGACGTAGTACGAGCCGCCGAGCGGATCGGCGACGTACGGGACCGCCGACTCGTGGCCGATCACCTGCTGGGTGCGAAGGGCGATCTCGGCAGCGTTCTGCGACGGGAGTCCAAGCGCTTCGTCATACGCATTCGTGTGCAGTGATTGCGTGCCACCCAGGACAGCTGACATCGCCTCGAGCGCCGTTCGCACGATGTTGTTGAGTGGCTGCTGAGCGGTGAGCGTCACGCCGCCTGTCTGGGTATGAAAGCGCAGGGACTGCGAAGAGCTTTTTTTCGCACCGAACCGATCGCGCATGATGCGCGCCCACATCCGGCGCGCAGCGCGGAATTTCGCGACTTCTTCGAAGAAGTCCATGTGCGCGGCGAAAAAGAACGAGATCCTGGGCGCGAAGTCGTCGACGGAAAGTCCAGCCGCGTGAGCAGCATCCACATAGGCGACCGCGTGACTCAAAGCGAACGCAATCTCTTCGGCGGCGGTCGCTCCTGCTTCGCGGATGTGGTAGCCGGAAACCGAGATCATGTTCCAGTTCGGAAGCTCGCCCGCGCAGTAGGCGAAGAGATCGGTGACGAGCCGCATCGAAGGCTTCGGCGGAAAGATGTACGTTCCGCGCGCGGCATACTCCTTGAGGATGTCGTTCTGCACCGTTCCCGTGATTTTTTCCGGCGGACAACCCTGCTTTTCCGCCACCAGCTGATAGAGCAGCAGCAGCATCGCCGCGGTCGAGTTGATGGTCATCGACGTCGAAACCCGCTCGAGGGGAATGTCCTTGAACAGGATCTCCATGTCCTCCAACGAATCGATTGCCACGCCGACCTTGCCGACTTCTCCATTGGCCATCGGATCGTCCGAGTCGTATCCGATCTGGGTCGGCAGGTCGAAGGCGACCGAAAGGCCGGTCTGGCCATGCTGCAGCAAGAAGCGATAGCGCTTGTTTGATTCCTTGGCAGTTCCGAAGCCGGCGTACTGGCGCATCGTCCACAGCCGCCCGCGGTACATGTCTTTGTGGACGCCGCGCGTGAAGGGATAGGTGCCAGGCAGCGGCTCGTCCGCCCTGCGGTCCTCGACCGAATAAACGGGTTTCAGCGGTAGGCCGCTGTCGTTTACGAGATCGGTCACGCCTCGACGAGCTCCGTCAGAACACCACCCACGCTTTTTGGATGGATGAAGGCGATGCGTGAGCCGTGCATGCCCATCCTTGGCACTGCATCGATCAGCTCCAGGCCGGCGGCATGAGCGTCCGCAAGCGCCTTCGTGATGTCGGGAACGGCAAAGGCGACGTGATGCATCCCGGCGCCTCGTTTCGCGACGAACTTGCCGATAGGAGAGTCTTCGCGCGTGGGCGCCATGAGCTCGAGCTCGGCGTCGCCCATGGAGAGGAAAGCGGCTTCGAGCCCTTCTTTCTCATTCACCTGGCGATCGACCAGCTTCCCGCCGAACAGCTCGCCGTAAAGCTGAATCGAAGCGTCAAGGTCAACGACCGCAAGCCCAATGTGATGGACCCTGTAGCCGCGGGATGAATTAGCTCGAGATTCATCGTTCATAGCGATACCACCCTTCGCCCGTCTTGCGCCCGAGCTTCCCCGCTTTGACTTTCGCCTCGAGCTGTGGAGACGGCCTGTACCGCTCGTCGCGGGTCGTCCGGTACATGTGCAGCCGCGCGTTGTAGGTCACGTCCAGACCGCTGAAATCGCCCAGGCGAAACGGCCCCATCGGCCAGTTCAACCCTTTCTCGACCGCGGTGTCGATGTCCTGAAACGACGCGATGCCCGCATCCAGCAATCGATACGCCTCTTGCGTCGCAGCGTGGAGGATGCGGTTGACGATGAAGCCGTCGATCTCTCTGTTCAGGAGCACTGCCGTCCGGCGCATCTCTCGAGCCACGTCGAGCGCCCGCTGCACGGTTTCGTCGGATGTCTGCGGACCGCGCACGATCTCGACCAGATCCATCACCAGGACCGGAAAGAAGAAGTGCATGTTGAGGCAGCGGTCCGGGCGCTCGGTTGCGTCCGCGACCTTGGAGATGCCGATGGTGGATGAGTTGCTGGCGAGCACGGTCTGGGGCGGCGCCGCTCGATCGAGCTCCGCAAAGATGGATCGCTTCACCTCGAGATCCTCGAAGACCGCTTCGATGACGAAATCCGCGTCACGCGCCGCTTCAGCCAATTCCGTGGTGGCCCTTACGCGGGCGACAGCGGCTTCGGCCTCGTCCTCGGAGAGCCTGCCTTTTTCGACCCGTCTGGCGAGGTGACCCTGGTTGGACTGCTGCGCTTTTTGGAGCTGCGCCGCATCTTTGTCTTGCAGCCAGACCTCTACGCCGTTCAGCGCCGCTTGCTGCGCGATCTGCGCGCCCATGCTCCCTGCGCCGACCACGGCGAGCCTGGTCATCGCACCGAAAAGATGCGGGTCACGGTGTTGACGGTGGCGATGTTGCCCACGAGTCCATCGATTCGCAGCTTGCCTTGCAGGAGTTTCAAGGCGACCTCACGACCCACCGAGTTGTAGTAGACCGGCATGCCAAACAGGCCGATCGTCAAATTGCTCAGGCTCATGACCGTGTTCGCGTCAGCGCGGATGGTGATGACGCGCTTCGGCTTCAAACCGTTGTGCACGGTGAGAGCGCCTCGGTCGAAATCGAGCGTAACTCCCTCATCGATGTCGGTCACGAAAACGCCGACGCGCGCTTTCAGTGAATCGAAGTCCTTGCGTTTGGCTTCAGTGCCGATGTTCGCTTCGATCAAGCCACCGAGCATCGACGCAAACGCGCTCGGCTCGTCATCGGCGTAATCGACCGGTTCTTTTCTCTGCGTCTTGGTTCTTACTTTTCGTCTGGCCACTTGACCGGCACCCGGGTGGCACACTCGACGATTTCCTGCACGGCCTTCGTGTACCGAACGATCGTCGGCAAGTCGCCTTTGAGCTTCAGGCGGCCCTGCAGCATTCCCTTGGTCGCGTCGAGCTCCTTCTTCACGACCTGCTTCCAGCGCGAGTAAGGCGCGGTGATGACGAAGTCGCATTTCTGAGCGTCGGCGGCCGATCCAACTCTGATATCGCGCGCCTCACCGTCGAAGAGATCCATGACGACGCCACCGGATTCCGGGAAATTCTTGTCGGGCTCCGCCTCCACCACCAGGCCCGAGGTCCACTTCCAGCCTTTCGCTGCCGCCCGGTACGCGCTCGAGTTGTTGATCTCGTCTTTGAACTGCTTTGCCCACTCGTCGGAAAAAACCTCGACCGCCATCTCGCCTCCTTCCTTCGTCAGCCTCGTGAAAAGAAGGTTAACCGCCGAAAGTTGCCTCCGTTTGCGCGATCGTCCGGACGATCCGGGATACGAACGGCCGCCATGTGGAGTTCAGGCTTCTTGCGTGAAGCGGATCGTGTTCTGCCCGATGGCGATCATGTCGCCGTCGCTGAGCTCCTTCTCGATCACCGGCTCGCCGTTGACGAGGGTGCCGTTGGTGCTGCCGAGATCCGCGATCCAGAAGGTGCCGAAGCGCACTTCGATCCGGCCGTGATGGCCTGAGGTCGCGGGGTCCCCGACCACGACGTCGTTGTCCGGCGCGCGTCCGATCGTGACCATCTGGTCGGGCAAGGCGACGATGCGGCCGGCGAACGGGCCCGTTTCGAAAGTAAGCAGCGCCGAATAGCCTTGGCCGGAAGCGACTTCCTCGGGCGGCATGGCCTGCAGCGAGACCGTTCGCCTGGAGTCGGCCTTGGGGTCCGTTTGCTGCCACGCCGGTATGACCGAGGTCGCCTCCTCGAAGCTCGACGATTCGGCCGGCGCTCCATTCTCTGAGACCGGGGCCGGCGTAGCGGTCGGCCAGGCAACGAGCGTCGAGTTCACGTTGGGCTCGGAAGCCGCCATGGCCGGCTCGCCGACCAGTTCGGCCGCGGCGGGCGCCGCCTCCTGTGGGGGCGGCTCGAACGTGGGCATCGTGGGCTCTGGTTGCGCAGTGGGCTCCCTCTCCTCTGCCGGTTGCGGCTCGGCGACGGGTCCTGCCTCGGTCACCGGCTGGGCCGCTTCGAGTGGTTCGGGTTCCGGCTCTGGGTGCGCGACCTCCTCCGCAGCCGGGACCGCTACCTCAGTTTCGGGAGCCGGCGGTTCGGGCTCGACAGGCAGCGGCTCGAGAGGGGGTCCTTCAACCTCCGATGCCCATTCCTCGACTCTCGGTTCCGCCTCGACCGGGAGAGCCTCCTCAGCCGGCATGTGCTCCGGCGCCTGCGGCTCCGGCTCGGCCTCGACGGCGGCCTCTGCGATTGGGGGTTGCGGTTCAGGCTCCGGAGCGGCTTCGACGGCGGCCTCTGCGCTGGGGGCCTGCGGTTCAGGCTCCGGCGCGGCTTCGACGGCAGGCTCCGGGACCGCTTCGGCCTGCGGCTCGAGCACCGGCGGCGGTTCGACAGCTTCCGCCACTGATACCGCGGGTTCTGGCACGGGCAGGTCGGGCAGCGCCTCGGGCTCGATGATTGGCGCCTCGGCGGTGGCATCGTCCCTGACCGTCGGCTGAATCACTTCTGGCTGCGGAGCGGTCTCGGTCTCCGGTGGCCGCGTGGACATGGCCACGGTCTTCGCCCACTCCCTCGGCGCCTCCGCCGGAACCGGAAGGATCTGCGTCTCCTCCTCGGTCACCCGGTCCATCGCCGCGGTTCCGAGGAACCGCTCATACCAGCCCGCGATCCGGCGCAGACGCTCCACGCGGCGGTCCGGGCGGCCGTTCCGGGAAAGGTCGTGCGACTCCTCCGGGAACCTCACGAGCTCCACCGTCTTGCCCAGCAGTCGGAGCGCGCCGAACATCTCTTCCGACTGAGACATCGCGCATCGCAAATCCATTTCGCCGGCCGTCAAGAGCAGCGGAGTCTTGACGTTCTTCACGTAGCGAATCGGCGAGCGCCGCCACAGCTCGTCGAGGTCGGGATAAGGCGGAGGCCCGAGCTCGAGTGAGCCCCAAAGCACGATGTCGTGCTGCGCGTACTCGCTCACCAGGTTGCCGATCGAACGCATCGCGACGGCCGCGGCAAAGCGATCGGTCTGGCCGATGATCCAGTTCGTCATGTATCCGCCGTATGAACCGCCGCCTACACCCAGGCGGGTCTTGTCTATGTAGCCGGTGCGCTCGATGATCTGATCGAGGCTCGTCATCAAGTCGAAGTAGTCCTTGCCGCCCCAATCCCGTACGACCTCGCGGCAGAAGCGCTCGCCGTATCCATCAGAACCGCGCGGGTTCATGTAGAAGACGACGAAGCCCATGCCGGCGAGGATCTGGAGTTCGTGGAAGAAGGCCCAGCCGTACTGGGCGTGAGGACCGCCGTGGATTTCCATGACCGCGGGGTACTGCTTGGTCTCGTCGAAGTTCTGCGGTTTCAGCAGCCAGCCCTCGAGCTTCCACCCATCTGGAGCGTTGAAGTAGTGCTGCTCAGGTTCCGCGAGGTAGCGGTCGCGAAGCCATGGGTTGAGATCCGTGACCTTCGCCTCCGCGCCGTTTGTCAGGACATGCAGCTCGCCGGGATTGGACACGTCGCTGGCACAAAACGCAACCACGCCATGAGCGATGTCGAAGTCGTAAATCCGGCGGCGCCCGCCGGCTTCGACTCGAACCGACCCTTCGAGATCGACCGAGTGGACAGCGGTGTTCCCCTCCGCGCCGGCGAGGAAGTAGATCCGATCGCCCTGCTCAGACCAGCAGACGCGATTGCCGTGTCC
>DATLKH010000095.1:0-4610 GCA_035538475.1 Candidatus Dormiibacterota bacterium
TTCGGATGGCAGCGATTGCCACCACTTGGTCGCGGCAGGGTTGCTGAATGTCGGGATGCCTGAGTCCCACTGACCGTCCGGCCGCTGAAGCGCGAGCAGCTTTGCGCCCCAACCCTCCCGCGCAATGCGCGAACGCTCGGCCGCGATTCGCTCCGCGGGCGCATCGATCAGGTCACGCATCACCTGCCAGCGGATCGCGGGGTCCGAGTCGAGCAGCCACTCGATGACGTCCATCGGATGCCAAATTACCTGTTCGGTCAGTTGATGCGCAGTGGCGCGCGTGACTCCGGATCGTCGCGACGATCCGTGTGTTTGGCTCGCTGAACCGAGCCCCGAGCTAGCCCTTCCTCATCGCCTCGTGAACGACGTGACCGTCATGCCACTCAGGGTCTTCTTGTAAGTGTTCGAGCATGGAGCGGTACTGCTTGTCCATGTCTGGGCTGTCAGCGTTCTGTTTGTACGCTTCCTCACTCTCGAAGACCACACTCATCCACAGTTCGTTCGGAGCGGTCGTGCTTCGGAAAACGGTGGTGTAGATCCATCCGCGCGGAGGGGATTGCTCGAACGATTTCATCTCCTCGAGAAACGCTTGCTCCTGCCCGGGCTTGAGTCGATATCTCACGACGGTGCCGTAGTACATCTTGATTGCAGCATAACCGTCTAAGCAGGAAAGAGCTCGAACGTCGCTTGCTCGCCTGGCGTCAACGGCTCGTCGGGCGTCGACACTCTGACGTTGGGCCCATGTTTTTTGCGGATCACCTCGGCGACGCCTCGAGCCTCGCCAGGGTCGGTTATGTGACGCGCCTTGACATTGAATTCGAGTCCGCCGACCCGCAGCGAAGCCTCCGGGAGCTTGAGCAGATTTCGCGGCCAGTTGCGACCCAGCCCACCACCAGACCGAACGAACAGGCGGTCACCATCAGTCGTCAGCCAGACGGTCACGGTTACCGGCTTGCCGGAATGCCGGCCCGTCGTTGTGAGCCTTGCCTCACGAGCTCGTGCTGCCGCGTCCGTGACTTTGCGATCGAACCCAGGCATCTTCTTTCAGCAACCGGCGCCGGCGTGTGGTGATTCCGGGAGCGCGTACCCGAACTTGGCTAAACGAGGTAGCGCCCGCTCTCCATGATCTGTCTTCCATCGACCGAGACGGTCGCATGTGAGGCGAGTACGTCGACGTGGGAGGGACAGTCCCAATCGGCGCCGGTCTCGTGACCATACGGATGGCCGAAGGCAACGTGCACGCCCGGAAACTTCTCGTCTTGCAGGAAGTTGCCGACGATCCGCGTCAGCCCGACATTCGTGCCGATCGCGAACTCGCCGGCGCGATTGGAATTTGCATGCTGGGCGATGTAGTCGCGGAAATCGGCCGCGAGCTCGGCATTGGAAGTCTCCGTTGACACGACTCGGCTGCCCTTGACGACGAGCCGTAGCGGAGGGGACAGCAGCCCGTACTTCGGAGTGAACCAGTCGCCCAATTCTTCGGCCGCGATCACCCCGTCCACCGAAAGCGGACAGGTAAAGGTCTCACCTTCCGGGAGGTTGCCCCATCGGCCCTGCTCCCAGTAGCGTCCGTCACATGGAATCCATTTCAAAGAAGGCGAAAACGTTGCGGTGAGATCGGTCCCGAGTGAGGTTGTGACCGTGATCTTCTCAGCGTGCCGCGCGATTTCATAGATCTTGCGGGTGACGCGATAGATCTGCTCGTAGTCCGCGGCCATGCCGTCTTGCATCAGAAGGTCGTCGACGCCGATCATGTGCCCGTGCCGGCAGCTCAGCTGTTGGGTCAGCAATTCGAGCATCGGTTGGCGGAACGCAAGCTCACCCTTTTGCCCCGTGCCGACGTAGTAGGAAGCTGTGGGGCGAAAGTTGAGGATGTCGTCCGCAAGTGAGTGCGGAAATGAGGTCGCGGGGCGAGTGACGTGATCCTCCATCGTCCAGACGCGGACCGTCGCGCCGGTGGCCGACGCCTCTTCCTCGATGGCTTGGGCGATGTGGGTGCGAGGGCGATCCCGGATTATGCAAACACGATCTTGCGGACCGACGTTGAGGCACACCCGAACGGCGTTGCGCGCCCCCGCGGCGAATTCCTGTTGCATTCTTTTCGAAGCATACAAAGGAGATGAGATGAGTCCGGTTCCGAAAGACGTCGACGCCTACATCACGGCGGCGCCTGCTGCGGTTCAGCCTATGCTGCGCCAGCTGCGCAAAGCCATCAAGGAAGCAGCCCCCAAAGCCACTGAGAAGATCAGTTACGGCATGCCAACTTACGAGTACAAGGGACGGCTCACGAACTTCGCGGGCTACGAGAAGCACGTCGGGCTGTATGGCGTCGTTCACGAAGACCGGCCGGTGGATCCCGAGGCCCGCCCGTACCTCGAGAGTCGCAGCACACTTCGGTTCGAAGTGGGCAAACCGCTGCCGATCGCGCTGATCAAAAGGGTCGTGGCGGCCCGCGTCAAGGCCAACGAATCGGGTGGAGAGCGCTAGAGCATTCGCACTAGCCGTGCTCTGAGGCGATGAATCCTCCGGCGTAGTCGGGCACGTTCACCCTGTGTTGGTGACTGCCATCGGCATGCATCACGAGCAGCGTCTTGCCGTCTGCCGATGTGGCATAGATCGTTTGACCGTCACCCGAGATCCAGACTTCATTCGCGTTGAAATCGGCCGCGAGCTTAGCGATGGGTTTCAGATCCGGTACTCGGAGAACCATCACCCCATTGCCGGTTGCCTCGTACAGCTTCAAACCGTCCGGCGAAATCGGCACGGTGCTCGCAACGCCACCTGCATAGGCGTCCGTGATCAGCCACGCGAAAGGCGCCTTCTGTCCGATGTCCGTCGGCGGGGTGACCGGGCCGAGCAGCTTTCGCTTCGCCAGATCGATCACCTCGACTCGGAGTCCGAATCCGGGGACTTGCTGCAGGTAGAGGAGCTGACCGTCAGGCGTGTAGATGGGCGAGTACCAGAACGGATTTGGTTGATAAGTCTCGATTCGGTCAGAGAGCGTGAAAGAGGGAAGATCGAAGAACCAGACCGCACCATCCATGTGGCAGAAGACGACCAGAGCTTTTCCGCCTGCGATCACCTTCGCCGCCACCGCCGGGGCGCTGCAGGCCGGGTAACTGCGGCTTTGCTCGCCGCTTACAGCACTGCCAGTCTGCTTGAGCTTTCCCGCCGTCAACGAAAACGCGGTCAAACGCACCGGCCCGGTCCAATCGGTCATTGCATATAGGGAAGAGGAGTCGGGTGTGAACACGAGCACTCCGGTGTTCGAATTGGCAGGGCGCGGGATCGCCAATTCCTGAGCGGTGCCCGTCTGCAGGTCGACCACCTGCACCTGAAAGTCGTTGTTCACAAGCAGCAGCGCGAGCCAGCGGCCGTCGGGACTGAACACGTCGCTCTCGATGGTTCCCGGAGCTCGGCTGTAGGTCCGCTCCAACTTGCCATCGAGCGCCGAGTAGGCCGTGATGGACGTCGACGTCGAGCCGTAGATGGTCGCGCCGTCGGCCGACCGCCAGATCCCATAGCTGTTCACTTGTTCGTTCAGACGCGCGACCACGCGACCATTCGGATCGACAGCGATGACGTCATTTGACTGCGTCACCCACGCGACCTGCGCGCCGGGGCTGGTTCGGGTGATCGGCTGCGGGACGGGATTGGGAAGCTGCGAGGTGTTGGCGGGCGTGGGCAGCGTTCGATTCAGTGATTCACGCTGCCGGACCGACTCGAAGACTCCGATCGAAGTGATCGCAATCGCGGCGGCGACCAAACCAGCGACCCAGCCGTAGCGGGTTCGTCCCGGTCGCGGTTCGCTCACGGCGGACAACGACTTGGAAAGTAGCCACGGCGCAGGTTGGTACTCCTCTTCAAACGCCGCCTTCAGCTCGGATTCGATCCACGTCTCGCTCATGTCAGGACCTCCCGCGACGATCGCAATCCACGTAGGCGTTCGAGCGCTCGGTAGTAACGGGTTCGCGCGCCTGCCTCACTCAGACCGGCGACGCTCGCTACGTCGCTCCACGGCAAGTCGAGATAAAGCCGCAAGATCACGATTTCGCGTTCGCGCTCCGTCAATTCGCGCAGTGCCTCGCGGAGCGCCGCGCGCCGCATCGCTGCGTCTTCGGGCAGCTCAGCATTCAGCGCTCGAGAGTGCGGCAGCCGAAGCACGCGCCACCATCGACTGCGCATCTGCTCGCGGCATTGATTGCCGACGATGCCGAGAAACCAGGGAAGAAACCGGCTGTCGGGGCGCAGTTGGTCGAGCTTTCTCCAGGCGCGCACGCAAGCCTCCTGGACCGCGTCCTCGGCCAGATTCGAGTCGTGCAGCAAGGCCGTCGCGTACCGGTGCGCGGTCGCGATGTTGGGCTCGAGCAGCTCCTCGAAAGCCTGGATCTCGCCCCGCTTTGCTCGCCCGACGCGCTGTTGCTCCACAAACTCACCTTGAATACGGTCGCAGCGGCCGAAACCGTTTCAACCATGGTGAAGTGATCTCCGAGTTCGTGAACGCGTCGACTTTATAGTTTTTGGCTATGAACTCCGAACTCCTCGAATCGGCTCATGGCCTGGCCCCCAAGATCGTGAACGACCGCCGCACAATCCACTCGCATCCGGAG
>DATLKH010000096.1:0-13607 GCA_035538475.1 Candidatus Dormiibacterota bacterium
GTGTTGCCGGAGATCTTGGTCGCGATGGCCTGCGCCTCGAAGGAACCTATCCAGATGGGCAGGTAGCGGTCCGCTTCCTTCTCCTTGAGGATGACCAGGTGCTGGGCGGTCGGCATGTGTATGCGGATGCTGTCAACGGACACTTCGATGAGGTTTTTCATCCTCGGATCCATCATACCTTTCGGTTCTCCAAGCTCCTTCTAATTCATCCCCACGAAATCCGAGGCTTCGCCTGCGATTTCGCGGGGGCCCCCTTTTTATCTGAACGGGCGAACCCCGGCATCGGTGACGAATTGGCCCGTACGTAACATTTGAGAGTGCCCCGACTCCGAAAGCCGACGCAGATTCGCGTTATCAGCGGCCGGAGGCAAGGAAAGGGTGGCGCAGCTAGGAGCGCATCGGTAGATGCGTGACGAAGCAGCGCCGGGCCCCTTGACGCCGCCTTCTGCGCCGCAGGCGTCCGGCCGCCTAGGACGCGAAGATGCAAGGCGCTTCGGAGGCGGGGCGCTCTAACGTGGCGAAGGGACGCAAAGGGCGAGTCATCCTGATCGACGCCCACAGCCTCATCTACCGGGCGTTTTTCGCCTTGCCGCCGATGAGCACCTCGGACGGCCGCGTGACGAACGCCGTGTACGGATTCACCTCAATGCTGGCGATCGTCCTGGCTTCGCGTCCCGAGTTCGCCATCGCGGCGTTCGACCTCGGCAAACCGACGTTCCGGTCGAAGGAGTACGTGGAGTACAAGGCCGGCCGGCGTGCCATGCCGGACGACCTGAGGCCGCAGGTGGAAATGGTGCGCGAGGTGCTGGGCAGCTTCTCCATCCCGATCTACGGCGTCGAGGGATTCGAAGCGGACGACGTCATCGGCACGCTCGCCCGCATCGCCGAGGAGCGCGGCCACGCTGTGACCATCGTCTCCGGCGACCTCGACTGCTTGCAGCTCGTCACCGAGTCGGTGGAGGCTCTGGTGCCTCGGCGCGGCATCACCGACACCTTCGTCTACGGCCCCGACCAGGTCCGCCAGCGCTACAACCTCGAGCCGGCGCAGCTCATCGACTACAAGGCGCTGCGCGGCGACACCTCGGACAACATCCCGGGCGTTCCCGGAGTCGGTGACAAGACCGCGGCGAAGCTGGTTCAGGACTTCGGCAGCATCGAATCGCTGCTCGAGCGCATCGGCGAGCTGCCGGAAGGACGGCTCAAGAAGTCGCTCGCCGAAAACGCCGACAAGGTGCGGCTGGGCAAGCGGATGGTGACCATCGTCAAGGACGTTCCGGTCGAGCTCGAGCTGGACCGGGCACGCTGGACTCGTTACGACTACGACAAAGTCCGGCTCCTCTTCGACAACCTCGAGTTCCGCCAGCTGCTCAGCCGCTTCCCGCCGCCAGACCAGGTGCCGGTACAGCCGTCCCTGACCTTCGAAGCGCCGCCCCAGCCCGCCGGGCTCGAGCTGGTGACCGACCCGACCCAAGCGGCCAGCTTGCTCGACGGCACAGCAGACGTCGCGGTGTTCACGTTTACCGAAGGTGCGGGGCGCGGCGCGCGCGTCTGCGGCCTGGGAGTGTCCACGGGACAGACGACCTTCTATGCGTCGAGTCCGGAGGCGATGGACGTGATCGCGAGCACCCTGGACGGCCGGCAGATCGCGGGTCACGACGCGAAGGAGACCGAGCTTGCGCTGCGCTCGCTGGGCGGCGGCAAGCGCGAGTGGACGTTCAGCACTTACCTCGCGGCGTACCTGCTCGGAGCGGGATCCCGCGACCCGAGACTCGAAGATCTGGCCCGGGAATTGCTGGATATGGCGCTGGTCTCGCCCGAGCAATTGCTCGGCACGGGAAGAGCCGCGCGCAAACCCAGCGCCGTGGAGGCGCACGAAGCGGCCGAGTTTGCCGCCCGGCGCGCCGAAGCGATTCTCAACCTGCGTCCCCGGCTCGAGGCCGAGATGCGCAATCTCGGGGTGGACTACCTCTTTCACGAGATCGAGCTTCCGCTCGCCGGCGTGCTGGCGGACATGGAATCGGAAGGCGTGGCGATCGACGTGCCGTACCTGAAGCACATGCAGGCCGAGCTCGCCGAACAGCTCTCCGCGATCGAATCAGAGGTCGAGCAGGTTGCGGGCCAGAAGTTCAATCTCAATGCGCCTCAGCAGCTCGCGAAAGTTCTGTTCGAAGACTTGCGGCTTCCGGTCGGACGGAGGACCCGAACCGGCTATTCGACAGACGCTGACACCCTCGAGTCTCTGCGCGACAAGCACGCCGTCATCGGCTTGATCCTCGACTACCGGCAGCTGTCCAAGCTGAAATCGACTTACGTCGACGCGCTGCCCCAGCTCGTGGACCCATTGACCGGTCGGGTGCACACGTCGTTCGGCCAGGCGAGCACCGCGACGGGCCGGCTGGCGTCATCGAATCCAAACCTGATGAACATCCCCATTCGAACCGAGCTCGGTCAGCGCATCCGGCGCGCGTTCAAGGCCGGGCGCCCCGATCACATGCTCGTGTCGGCCGACTACTCGCAGATCGAACTGCGCATCGCCGCGCATCTGAGCGGCGATCCAAAGTTGCTGAGCGCGTTTGCCGCTGGACAGGACATTCACACGGCGACCGCCGCGGCCGTGTTCAAGATTCCGATCGAGTCAGTCGATCCGAATCAACGCCGGCTTGCAAAAGTCGCGAACTTCGGATCGATTTACGGCCAGGGCGAGTACGGGCTCTCGCAGCAGCTCGGCATCACGGGCGATGTTGCGCGTGAGTTTCTCGGACAGTACTGGTCGACGTATTCAAGGCTGCGCGAATATCTCGACGGGGTACGCCACAAAGCGCGCGAGGAAGGATTTGTGGTCAGCGCCACCGGCCGCCGGCGCGCGATTCCGGATCTGCGTTCACCGAACTTTCAGCTGCGCAGCGCCGCCGAGCGCATGGCCATCAACTTCCCCATGCAATCGCTCGCCGCGGACATCATCAAGATCGCGATGGTCCGTCTGCAGCGCGAGACCGAAGCGGACAACATCGAGGGCCGCATGCTCTTGCAGGTCCACGACGAATTGCTGTTCGAGGTGCCGCGCGATGAAGTCGATCAGTTCGCCGAGCGCGTGCCGCGGATCATGACCGGCGCGTACGAGCTCGAAACCGGGATCGAGGTTGAGATGAAGGTTGGCGCGAACTGGGCGGACATGAAAAAGCTCGCGGTCGTTCGTGCCTGAACGTGCCTGAATTACCGGAAGTCGAGACGATCGTCAGCGATCTGCGACCGCATCTGCTCGGCCGCACGATCATCCGCTGCGAGCTGAGCTTTCCCACCATCGTCCGCCATCCAGAGCCGGAGCAGTTCATCGACGGCGTGGTCGACCAGAAGATCGAATCCATCACGCGGCGCGGCAAGTACATCTTCATCGCCCTGTCCGGTGAGCTGCTGCTCGTGATCCATCTCGGCATGAGCGGACACCTGACCGTGGTCGATCCCGTCATGCCGCTCGAGAAGCACACGCATGCGGTTTTCTTCCTCGACGACGGTCGCCAGCTTCGGTATCGAGATGCAAGAAGGTTCGGGCGGCTGCTGCTCGGCGACGAGCAAGCGTTGCTCTCATCGAAGAAGATGCCGCGATTGGGGCCTGAGCCGATCGATCCGGAGTTTGCCGCTGACG
Source organism: Candidatus Dormiibacterota bacterium (assembly GCA_035538475.1). Classification (GTDB taxonomy): domain Bacteria; phylum Chloroflexota; class Dormibacteria; order Dormibacterales; family Dormibacteraceae; genus 40CM-4-65-16. Next base: position 3,644 of record DATLKH010000096.1, read on the forward strand.
AGCTGTACCGCAGACTGCGCAACCGCCGCGCTCCACTAAAAGCGGTGCTGCTCGACCAGAAGGCGCTCGCAGGTGTCGGCAACATCTACGCGGATGAATCCCTGCATCGCGCGCGGCTCCGGCCGGACCGCATCGCCGCCACGGTGAGCAAGCGCTCGGCCAAGCGCTTACACCAATCACTGCGTGAGTCGCTGCAGGCCGCGATCGAGAATCGTGGCAGCTCGGTCGACACATATCGGGACGCATGGGGTGAGGTCGGCGGCCAGCAGGAGAAGCTTCTGGTCTACGGCCGCGCAGGCGAGCCGTGTTTCACGTGCGGCCGTCCCTTGAGCACGAAGCGAATCGCCGGACGGACGACTGTGTTCTGCCGCCATTGCCAGCGCTGACACCTCGACTGATCGCGATCGCCGTCCTGGGCGTAGTTTTCATCGCGCTCACGCTTGCGGTGACCGGTGGCGTTTTCACGATGCTCGATCTGCAGATCGCCGAAGGCATGCACAGCATCTGGCAGCCCCCGCTGCATGTCGTGTTTCAGGTGATCGCGGAGTTCGGCGGCGTCGAGCTGACCACCATCTTGATGCTCGGTCTGACGGTCTACTTATGGCGCGGCGGATTCGGATCGGACGCGCTCGTATTCGTGGTCTTCCTCGCCGCGGAGGCCTTCGAGCTGTTCTACAAATTCAATCTCTATCACCCGCGACCGCCGCACTCGCTGTCCGAGTCCGACGGACCGAGCATCAGCGAAGTGCTGTCGGGCACGAGCGCAGGCAACAGTTTTCCGAGCGGCCACATGCTGCGAACCGTGATCGTGTACGGGTTGCTGGCTTTCGTGATCAGGCGTTTGTCGCCGTCGCCCTTGGTGCGAGCGTTGGCGGCGCCCGTTGCGATTGTGATCATCGTGCTCGTCGCCTTCGACCGTCTCTATCTCGACGTTCATTGGGAATCCGACGTCATCGGAGGACTGGTCCTGGGCGCAATCGCATTGCTTGCCGGGACCGTATGGCTCGACCGACCCCGACAAACCTGATCACGATGAAACAATGGCGGAGGTGGAGCGAGCAGTCTTGATCCTGGTCACCGCCGGTGGCCGGGACGACGCGGAACGGATCGGGGAATCACTCGTGGTCGAGCGACTGGCCGCGTGCTGTTCAGTGGTGCCCACGGTTCATTCCTTTTATTTCAGTGAGGACCAGCTGCAGCGGGACCACGAAGCTCTCTTGATCATCAAGACCCTGGAATCGCAGGCCTCCGCCGTACAGGAGTTCGTACGCACACACCACACATATGAGACGCCCGAGATCATTCAGGTGCCGATCGAGGGTGGGTCCTCCCCCTACCTGAACTGGCTCGAGCAGCAAGTAGCCAAACCGCGCTCAGGTCAGTAACCGCACGGTTAGACTGCGGTTGAAAGGAGGCGGGGGTTGGCTACTGTCGTTAGCGAACCGGGTGAGTCGCGCGGGCTCAAGGGCCGTCGCCGTCGCGCCCGCAAGCGAGCCGAAAATGGCGCGCCCGCCGTCAATGGCGCTGAGACTGTTGCAGCGGTCGATGTCGTAGCGGTAGCGGAGCCGGCGCCGAACGCGGTCGATGAGTTCCGCGGGCTCCTCGGGCAGGCGGTCGGCTTGCGGCTCGATCAGGTCTCGCGCGAGTTCGGCGGACGGAACGAGATGCACGTGACGGCGCTGGGCAACGTCACCCTCGACATCGGTCCGGGCGAGTTCGTGGCGATCATCGGTCCTTCCGGCTGCGGCAAGAGCACGCTGCTCCACCTCATGGGCGGGCTCGACCGCCCGACCGCCGGCCACGTCTACGGCGCGGGGCTGCCCCTCGGCGAGCTTCCAGATCGCGACCTTTCGGACTACCGCCTCCAGCGCGTGAGCACGGTTTTCCAGACCTTCAACCTGATTCCTTCGATGACCGCGGTTGACAACGTTGCCCTGCCGTTGACCCTGGCCGGGGTCGAGCTCGAGGAGCGCCGCAGTCGCGCTCGCAAGCTGCTCGAGATGGTGGGCCTGAAGGATCGGGCCAGACTGCGGGCGAGCAAGCTTTCCGGCGGCGAGCAGCAGCGCGTGGCGGTCGCGCGGGCCCTTGCCAACCGCCCCGGCTTGATCCTGGCCGACGAACCGACCGGCAGCCTCGACTCGACCGCGGGCGATGGGATTCTCCAGCTGCTCGAAGACCTGAACCGTCGCGGCGCGACGATCGTGCTCGTCACCCACGATCCCGAGGTCGCCCGGCGGGCGCACCGAGTCGTGCGCATGATCGACGGGCGCGCGGTCGAGCTCCAGGCCGGCAAGCCCACGGTTCGCAGCCAGGAGCCGCTCGACCCGCCGGCCAGACTGCACTGGACCGACACTCTCAAAGTCGGCCTCGGGAGTGCCGGACGGCGGCCGCTCAGGACCTCACTGGCGACGGCCGGCGTGGCGATCGGCATCGCCGCCCTCAGCTTGATCGTGGCGCTGGCGGGAGGGCTTCAGCAGGCTCTCGACGCCCCTGCGCTCCAGACCAGCCAGGTCCGTCAGATCGCCGTCTATCCGGTGGCGACGGCCGGCGGCGGCGGCTTCGACGGCGCCACCCTGACCTCCCTGTCACAGCTGCCGCACGTCCGAGCGGCGTGGGGTCAGGTGGGCATGGGCGGCACGTTCGCCAAGTCTTTGAATCCCGCGACCTCCACGGCGCCGGCGCCGACCTCAGGCCAGCTGGTCTCGCTTCCACCACTGCGCTCGTCGAGCGCGGTGCCCCCGCCGTCTTATGGCCGGCTGCCCAGCTCTGACCAGGCGTCGGAGATCCTCCTGACGGATGCGGAGGCCTATGCCCTCGGCTATCGATCTCCGTCAGGTGCCCTCGGCACGAGCCTGACGTTCACGGCCGCTTACGGCGGTTTGATCCAGGCGCTGTCGCACAACCAGGTGACGCAATCGCAGCCTCTGCAAGTCGTCGTGGTGGGGATCGTTTCGACGAACTACATGCCCGCAGGCGCGCCCGGGGCGCTCGCACCATACGGAACGATGCGGTCGTACTGGACCCGTCTCGCGGAGTCGAATGGCTGGAAGGGAGGCGAATACGGGACGATCACCCTCCTCGCCGACTCTGGATTGACGGTTGACGGGCTGCGGCAGCGCCTGGACCAGCTGGGCTTCCAGACGCAGACATTCGGCGATCAGTTCCGCAACTTCGAAGACCTGCTGGGCAAGATGCGGGTGGCGTTGGTGGTGCTCGGCCTGGTCGCGTTGACGCTCGCGTGTCTCGGCATCGCGAACACCATGTACACCGCCGTGCTCGAACGCACCAAAGAGATCGGCGTATTGAAGGCCCTCGGCGCTCGATCGCGCGATGTGATGCTGCTGTTCCTGGCGGAGGCGGCCGCCATCGGTTTGGCCGGAGGACTGGTCGGCGCGATCGTCGCCGTCGCGCTGAGCCGGTTGGGCAACGCGGCCGTCGACCTGCTGACGCACTCGGTCTCGCTTTCGAGCTTCGACGTGTTCAGGACCGAGGTCCCGGTGATCCTCGCCGCGATCGTGCTCGCCGCCCTGCTGAGCATCGTCAGCGGCTTGCTGCCTGCACTGCGCGCCGCCCGCCAGGATCCAGCACAAGCTCTCCGCTACGAGTAACTTCGTTTCGTGCGAGTTTCGACCTATCCGCTGATCGACGCCGACGAGGCGGCCGCGCTCGTGCTGGAGCGCACGCCGATCCTCGACATCGAGGAGCTCGCTCTCGCGGAGTGCTTTGGCCGGGTGCTCGCACAAGACGTCGTGGCCGCAGGTCCGCTGCCGGCATTTCCCTCCAGCGCGGTGGACGGCTATGCAGTCATGTCCGCCGACGCCGGCAAGACGCTCCGGGTGATCGGCGAATCCGCTGCAGGCCGGCCGCTCAACACACCGATCGTGCAAGGCACCGCCGCCCGCGTCCTGACCGGCGGTGTCGTACCCGAGGGCGCCGACTGCGTTGTCATGGTCGAGGACGTGCACGTCGACGGCGACCGCGTCACGATCCCTTCGAACCTGCGTGCGGGAGCCAACTTCCATCGTGTCGGCGTTGACGTCGCCGCAGGGGACCGAGTGCTCACGAGCGGGACGCAGCTCGGGGCAGCCGAGATCGGCATAGCCGCGACCGTCGGGCGCGCGCGTCTGCCGGTGCGGCGGCGGCCGCACGTGGCGTTGATGTCGACGGGCGACGAGCTCGTCGAAGTGGGGAAGACGCCGGCGCCAGGACAGGTTCCCGACTCGAACCGGTGGGCGTTGCTCGCCGCACTGCGCGAAGCGGGTGCGGAAGTGCGTTTGTTGGGAATCGCGCCGGACGAACCGGAGGCCCTGCGCAGCCGGGTCACCGACGCGCTCCGCGACTACGAGGTGCTGGTCACGTCGGGTGGCGTTTCGGTGGGCACGCACGACCTCGTCAAACCGCTGCTGGAGTCGCTGGGCACGGTGCACGTGGGTCGCGTGAAGCTGAAGCCCGGCAAGCCGTTCACATTCGCGACCCTGGAGCATCGAAGGGTCGCCTTCGGACTTCCAGGATTTCCGGTTTCGTCTCTCGTCACCTTCGAAGTGTTTGTGCGGCCCGCGCTGCGCAAGATGCAGGGCTTCACGCAGCTGTTTCGACCGACGCTGCCCGTGCGCCTCGGGTACGACGCTCAGCCGTCCCCCGATCGCACCGAATACCAGCGAGTCACACTCAGAAAAGAGGGACGGGAGCTGGTCGCCGAAACGACCGGGTCTCAGTCCTCATCACGTCTTCTGTCGCTTGCGGGCGCCCACGCCCTGGTCCGGGTCGCGCCCGGTGAGAGCCTCAAAGCCGGGACCGTCGTGGAGGCGATGATCCTCAGCCTCCCATAGCGGATTGCGGCGCCAGCGAACGTTTGTGCGCCTTAGAATTAGGGATCGCCAATGCCGATCCAGTTTCGTGTGGACGCACCCTTCAAACCGGCGGGAGACCAGCCGCAAGCCATCGCCGAGCTGACGGAAGGCGTTCGGCAAGGCCTGTCCCAACAGGTCCTGCTCGGCGTGACCGGCAGCGGCAAGACAAACGTCATGGCGTGGGCGGTCGAGCAGCTCCAGCGTCCGGTGCTCGTGCTCAGCCCGAACAAGACGCTGGCGGCGCAGCTGTGCGCCGAGTTTCGGCGCCTGCTGCCTGACAACGCGGTCGAGTATTTCGTCAGCTACTACGACTACTACCAGCCCGAGGCATATATCGCGCGGACCGACACCTACATCGAAAAGGACTCGAGCCGCAATGACGACATCGACCGCATGCGGCACTCGGCGACGCAATCACTGCTGACGCGCCGCGACGTTCTGGTCGTGGCGAGTGTGTCGTGCATATACGGCATCGGCTCGGTCGAGGACTACATGGGTGAATCACTGCGCGTGGAGAAGGGCCAGTCGATCCGCCGGGAGGTCTTTCTCCGCAAGCTGACCGAGATGCTCTACGAGCGCAACGACTACGACCTCGCGCGTCTTCGTTTTCGCGTCCGCGGCGACGTGGTCGACCTGGTTCCGGCCAACGAAGAGAAGGTCTTTCGCATCGAGTTCTTCGGCGACGAGGTCGAGCGTATCCAGGAGCTCGACGCGATCACCGGCGAGATCCTCGGTGCGCGCAACGGGTTCACCGTGTTTCCTGCGTCCCACTACGTGACGCCGGCGGACAAGCTGCGTCTCGCGATCGCAGACATCGAGGCCGAGCTCGAGGAGCGCTGCAAATGGTTCGAAGATCACGGCCGGTTGCTCGAGGCGCAGCGGCTGCGGCAGCGCACGAACTTCGATATGGAGATGCTGCGCGAGACGGGCACGTGCGCCGGCATCGAAAACTATTCGCTCCACCTGACGCGACGCCAGCCAGGACAGGCTCCATACACGCTCATGGACTTCTTGCCGGATGACACGTTGATCTTCGTCGACGAGTCGCACGTCGCGGTGCCACAGATCGGCGGAATGCTGGGCGGCGATCGGTCGCGTAAGGCGGCGCTCGTCGAGTATGGATTCCGGCTGCCGAGCGCATTCGACAACCGCCCGCTGAGCTTCGAGGAGTGGGAGGAACGCGCACAGAACGTGGTCTACGTTTCGGCGACGCCCGGTCCGTACGAGATGCGCCGCTCGCAGCGCACGGTGGAGATGCTGGTGCGTCCCACAGGCCTGGTCGACCCGACCGTCGAGGTCCGCCCGACCGAAGGCCAGATCGACGATTTGCTGGCCGAGGTCAAGAAGCGGGCCGAGGCCGGCCAGCGTTCGCTGGTGACGACTTTGACCAAGCGTTTCGCGGAAGACCTCGCCGACTACCTGCGCGAGTACGGCGTAAAGGTCCGCTACCTGCATTCCGAGCTCGACGCCCTGCAGCGCATCGAAGTGTTGACGGCCCTTCGAACCGGTGAAGTCGATGTGGTGGTCGGCATCAACTTGCTGCGTGAGGGCCTCGACCTGCCGGAGGTTGCGTTCATCGGCATCCTGGACGCGGACAAGGAAGGCTACCTACGCGCGTATCGCTCTTTCATCCAGATCATCGGCCGCGCGGCGCGAAATGTGGATGGACACGTGGTGATGTACGCGGACTCGATCACCGATTCGATGCGTCAGGCGCTGGACGAGACCGAACGCAGGCGCACCAAGCAGATCGCGTACAACGCGGAGCACGGCATCACGCCCGAGAGCGTGAAGAAGGCGATCTACGCGCTCGAGATCAACGAGACCGATCTCCAGGCTGATGCGGTCGAGATCATGGCGGGCGCGGGCGTGCCGCGCGAAGACTTGCTCGCGATCGTCCGAGACCTCGAAAAGGAGATGCGCAGGCTTTCGAAGGAATTGCAGTTCGAAGATGCCGCTCGCGTGCGCGACCGCATCATCCTGCTGCGGCGCCGGTTGTCCGGCGAAGAGATCACGAAAGAGGATGACGGCGAGGTGGCGATGGCGATCGCGGCGGCGCCGAAGCAAAAGTCGCAGGTGCGCAACTGGAGACGCAGCCGACGCGGACCGTAGGGAACGCGAAACGCGCACGCGCGCTGCTGGAAGCCGAGCCGGCCGGGTGGATGGAAACCCTCGGCGCTCGGATCAGCGAAGCTGAACCGGGCCGCGTCGTGGTCGAGCTGATCGCCGGCCCCAAGCACCGTCATGGCGGCGGCGTCGTTCAGGGCGGCGTGATCACGCAAATCGCGGATGCGGCGATGGGCATGTCGCTCGCAACGCTGCAAGAGGACGGAATGTGGAACACCACGATCGAGCTGAAGATCAACTTCGTCCGGCCTTTCGTCGAGGGCCGCTTGCGTGCCGTCGGCCGGGTGATCCAGATGCAAGGAAAGCTGCTCTTCAGCGAGGCGGACGTAATCGACGACAAAAACAAGCTGATCGCGCGCGCTTCATCGACCTGCACGCCTGTGCCCGAAGGACAGGGCCGTGAGTAAAGTGGTCGACCTCGCCGAAGCCTCAATGACCGAGACCGCCGGTCGCGGCCAGATCTTCGACTTGAAGGTCAACTACATTTCTTCGTCTCCCGGCGACGAGGACCTTCGCGCCACGAGCCACGTGGTGCACGCAGGTCGCCGGACCATAGTTGCCGAGTGCCGGATCGAGGCCCCCGGAGGGCGGCTCGTCGCCACCGCCAGTGCCACGTTTGCCGTTGGCCCGGACGAGGAATGACTGTGTCCTTGTCCCGGAAGTTCCTTGCATCTGCGCGCCCTAGGCAGGCGGGCGCCTTCGGCGCTGAAGCCTGCGTCAAGGGGCCCGGCACTTCGTCGTCACGCAGCTTTGGCTGCGCTCCTCCTCGCACCACCCTTTCCTTGGCTCCGCCTGCCGATGGCGCGGATCTGCGGCGGACCTCCGAGAACAAGGACACTGGTTCGGATGCCGACTGACCAGATCACCATCAGAGGCGCGCGGGAGCACAACCTCAAGAACGTCACGCTGTCGATTCCGCGCGACAAGCTGGTCGTCTTCACGGGCCTTTCCGGCTCGGGCAAGTCCTCTCTGGCCTTCGACACGATCTATGCGGAAGGGCAGAGGCGCTACGTCGAGTCGCTGTCCGCCTACGCCCGCCAGTTCTTGGGCCAGATGGAAAAACCGGACGTGGACATCATCGACGGGTTGTCGCCGGCGATCTCGATCGATCAAAAAGGAACCTCCAAGAACCCTCGGTCGACGGTCGGAACGGTGACCGAGGTCTACGACTACTTGCGCTTGCTCTTTGCGCGCATCGGCCACCCGCACTGTCCGAACGGGCACGAGGTTCGCCGCCAGACGGTGGACCAGATGGCAGATCAGGTCGAGAAGCTGCCCAAAGGCACCCGGATCATGGTCCTCGGACCTGTCGTCAAAGGTCGCAAGGGCGAGTACCGCTCGCTGCTGGACGACGTGCGCAAGTCCGGATTCGTGCGCGTGCGCGTCGACGGGAGCCTTTACGAGATCGGTGAGGCGATCCCGATGGACAAGAACAAGAAGCACGACATCGAGGTGGTCGTCGACCGGATCGTGATCGGACCGGATCAGCGGACCCGGCTGGTGGATTCGATCGAGACCGCGACAAGGCTCGGCAACGGATCGGTGATCATCGCCCCGGTGGAGGCACCCCGCGACCACGGCGCGGGGACCCCACAGGAGATCCGCATGTCACAGGACTTCATGTGCCCGATCGACGGGATCAGCGTTCCCGAGCCCGAGCCGCGGAACTTCTCGTTCAACAACCCGCACGGCGCGTGTCCGGTCTGCACGGGGCTTGGATCACAGCTCGTGGTGGATGGCGACCTCGTCGTGCCCGATCCCTCGCTTTCACTGCGAGATGGGGCGATCGCCGCGTGGAGCCGCTCGCAGTTCTTCTATCCGGAGCTGCTGGAGTCGGTGAGCAAGTACTTCGGGATCGACATGGACAAGCCATGGTCCAAGCTGTCGAAGCAACAGCGGGACATGCTGCTGAACGGAACGGGCGAAAAGAAGATCCGCTTCGGTTACAAAAATCAGTACGGGCACTCACGCTGGTATGAGGCGCCGTTCGAGGGCGTGATCGCGAACCTGCAGCGCCGCTATGAAGAGACGCAGTCGGACTACCTGAAAGCCGAGCTCGAGCGCTACATGTCGAACAAGCCATGTCCCGCGTGCAAAGGACAGCGGCTGAAGCCTGAATCACTGGCTGTGACGGTCGCGGAGCGCAGCATCGCGCAGGTCAGCGAGCTTTCCGTGACCGGTGCGATCCAGTATTTCGACCATGTCGAGCTGACCGAGCGCGAGCAGCTGATCGCGCGCGGAATCCTGAAGGAGATCCGCGAGCGGCTGCAGTTCATGATCGACGTCGGCCTGGACTATCTGACGATCGAGCGCGCGGCGAACACGTTGAGCGGTGGCGAGTCGCAGCGGATCAGGTTGGCGACGCAGATCGGCTCCAAGCTCATGGGCGTCCTGTACATCCTCGACGAGCCTTCGATCGGCCTGCACCAGCGTGACAACCGCCGGCTGATCAACACGCTGCTCAGCTTGCGTGACATCGGCAACACGCTGATCGTCGTCGAGCACGACGAAGAGACGATCCGGTCGGCCGATTACATGGTCGACATCGGGCCGGCAGCCGGCGAGCACGGGGGCGAGATCGTGGCCGCAGGTCCCGTGAACGAGGTTCTGCGCGATCCGCACTCCATCACCGCAGCCTACCTGCGCGGAGATCGCATGATCCCGATGCCCGTGGAGCGTCGCAAGGGGAACGGCAAGAAGCTGGTGATTCGCGGTGCCAAAGCCAACAACTTGAAGGACGTCGACGTTGCGATTCCACTCGGCTGCTTCGTCGCGGTGTCAGGGGTCAGCGGCTCAGGCAAGTCGTCGCTGATCACCGACATCCTCAGCCGAAAAGTCGCGCAGTACTTCTATCGCGCAAAGGAGCGGCCGGGTCCGCATCGCGCGGTGGAAGGCCTCGATCACCTGGACAAAGCGATCGACATCGATCAGTCGCCGATCGGTCGCACTCCCCGCAGCAACCCCGCCACGTACACGGGCATGTTCAC
>DATLKH010000097.1:0-21514 GCA_035538475.1 Candidatus Dormiibacterota bacterium
AACGAATAGCGAGCGAGCCGCTCGCCGCCTTCGACGCTCTCGAGCAGAAATCCAGGCTCGTCCGGTGGACAGAGCTGCGTGTACGCGCGGACAGGCGTGAGCATGTCGGCGAGGACTTCCCGATAGACAGGAATCAGCGCGAAGTCTTTTGCCAGCGCCCGCGCGTCATCTCGTGAAGGAGTGCAGTCCCTCATCTCATCTCCTCTGACCGCCCCGCTCTCTCTGGCGGGGCCGGAGGCCAAACCTTAACAGACCGAAGGCGGGCTTAGGGCTTCGGCTTTGCCTTGGCCTTCATCTCGCGCTTGACTTCGCGCGCCTTCGCCATCGACTCAGGACTGTCGACGTCTGCCACCGAGTGCCAGGTGGCCGCGTACTTTTCCCAGCCCGGGGGCCTGACGTCGAACTTCTTGGCCAGGATCGCCACCAGGATCTTCGCCTTCATGTCGCCGAAGCCCGGCAGCTTTTTGATCCTGGCCGCCAGCTCGTCACCCGTCCTGGCATCGCGCCACACGGATCCCGCGTCTCCCCCGTAGTCCTTGACCACGACGGCGGCCATCGCCTGGACGCGCCGCGCCATCGAACCGGGAAAGCGATGCAGGGCGGGCCGCTCCCGGAAGACGCGATCAAGGCGCTCTGGATCCATGCTCGCGATCTCGCGAGCGTCGAGGCGGCCCAGTCGCTGCTTCGGCTCGTATGGACCACCAAACGCCTTCTCCATCTTCACCTGCTGGTCCAGCACCATGCCGATCAGCAGCGCGAACGGGTCGGACTCGAGGAGCTGATTTGCGGCCGGTTGGTCAGTCCAGGTGATGGGCATGCTCAGTTAGCCTAAATCGTCAGGCTGACCATGGGGCAGGAGTACAGGCCGGGTTCGCGCCAGGATTTCGACCGGCTTTACCAGACGGCGTATCCACGCGTGTTTCGCACGCTCTTCGCGATCCTCGGCGATCGCCAGGCAGCCGAGGACTGCTCCCAGGATGCCTTCGTCCAGGCGTTCCAGGCCTGGAACCGCTGGAAGCCCGATGCGCCTGCTGAAGCCTGGGTTCACCGGATCGCGGTCAATCGAGCGATCTCCTACCGCCGCCGAGCCAGGATCCGCACCGTCACTGAGACGCTCCTTCGGATCGGCCGCCCGGCCCAGGCCGAGGATCCCGCCGATGCGGCCGCCAGATCGGACGTGATGTCCGCCCTGCAGAAGATTCCGCCCAAGCTGGCGGCAGCTATCGTGCTCCGCCACTACCACGGCTACAACAATCGGGAGATCGCCGCCGCGCTTGGAGTATCCGAGCGCACGGTCGGGACGCGCTTGCTGCAGGCCGGTCAGAGGCTGCGCGCCCTCCTCGAGCCTTCCTTCTCACTTGCGCCTGGATCGGCGTTCTCTTCAGACAAGCGAGAGTCCTATGCCGAAGACTGAAGAACCTGATCTCGGACCGAACGTCGAGCGCCAGCTCCGTTCCGCGCTGGATCGAGTGCAGCCGCCTCCTTCTTTGCCCCGATATCAGTCCGAGCCGGCGCGGCCGTGGCGCTTCGCGCCTCTCGCCCTGGCAGCTGCGCTGACCGGTGTCGTCGCCCTGTCCGCTTTCGCCGCTGCAGGCGAGGTCAGCCCGGCGGTCGTGATGAACCGGATCTCGACCGCAATTCAGGCGGAACCAGAAATCACGCCCGTACCAGCACCATCGGAGAATCCAAAGGCGGCGGCGCCAGAACATGCGGCCACCTCGGCGCCGCAGCCCAAAGAGACTTCGGAGCCCAAGGAGACTCCGGAGCCATCAGAGCGTCCGGAGCCGAGCGACCACGCTTCGCCGCCACCGGGCGGAGACGACCATGGCGACCGCTGACTTCCGACTCGGCGCCCCGAAGGCGTTCCTAGGGGCATGAGAAAGCCAGTCGTGCTGATCGTAAGTGCTGCAGCGGGGGCACTGGTCCTCGCGGGAGTCGGGGCTTCGGCCCACTCGGCCTTGTCGTTCACGAGAACCGCGCACTCGGGATTGGTTCAGGCGACGAGTGAGCCATCCGAGACCGCCGAACCGTCGGAAACCCCCGAACCGTCAGATACTCCGGAACCGACGGAAACCCCTGAGGCCACGGCGACCGCGGAGCCGACCGAGGCGCCGGAGCCTTCTCAGGCTCCTGAAACCGAAAAGGGCAATACCGACGAAAACAACGACGACCAGGGCGAAGACAAGAACGACGACTGAGCGAAATCGATCATCCGTCGCAAGCGAAAGGGCCGGCTAATCGGCCCTTTCTTTTTCTGAGTCCACGCGTTCTAAGGACATGGCCAGGTTCGCGAACCTCTTCCTGATCGTGGCAGCCGCAGTGATGGTGCTGATCGGAGTTGCGGCGCAAACGGGAACCATCTCGCTCCCGCACCACCATTCCGGCACGGTCCCCGTCCAGACCGCCCACCAGCAGCCTTAGCTCCGAAAAATCCGTCGAGCGGCGGCGGCGGCTAGTCGCGCCGGTTCGCCTGGACGAACTCCTTGATCCTGTCGAGTCCCAACTGCAGCTCGCTCTCCGACTGCGTGTACGCGATCCGGATGAAGCCCTTGCCCGCATCACCAAAGGCCGTGCCCGGCAGCACTGCGACCCCGGCTTCGCTCAACAGCCGGTCGGCCAGCTCGCGTTCACCAAAGCCGGTGCCCTCGACGTTCGGGAAGGCGTAAAAGGCACCCTGCGGCAGCGTGCAGCGCACACCCGGAATGTCATTGAGGCCGTTCACCACGAGATCTCGACGGTGCTCGAAGACTTTGACCATCCGGTGCACCGCGTGCTCCGACTCGGGCGAGGTCAAGGCTTCGATCGCCGCGATCTGAGTGAAAGCCGCGGCACACGAGGACGAGTTGATCATCAGCGTGTCGAGCTTGGCCGCGAGCTCCCGCGGCGCCACTGCATAACCGAGCCGCCAACCCGTCATCGCATACGACTTCGAAAGCCCGTCCATCAGCACGGTGCGGTTGCGCATGTTGGGCCGCGAAAGCGGTGAAACGTGCTTGAAACCGTAAACGAGCTGGCTGTAGATCTCGTCCGAAACGACGAGCAGGTCGTGCTTCTCCGCGAGGTCGCACACGAAATCGATGTCTTCCTCGGTCAGGACGCCACCCGTCGGATTCTGCGGAGTGTTGATGATCAGCATGCGCGTATTTGGGCTGATCAACGAAGCCAGCTCGTCGAGGTCCATCCGGAAGTCCTTGTCTTCCCGCAGCGTGACGAGCTTTGGAATCGCGCCGATGAAGTTCACCTGGGAGGCATAGGCGGGATAACCCGAATCAGGGAGGATGACCTCGTCACCCGGCTCGATACAGGCCAGCAGCGTGAAGAGGAGCACGTTTTTCGAGCCAGGCACGAGAACGACTTCCGAAGGATCGACCTCTGACGCAAGCATCCGGCTCACAAATCCCGAGACGGCTTCGCGCGCTTCCCAGATTCCACTTGCGGGCGTGTAGTGCGTGTAGCCGTTTTGCATTGCGCCGATCGCCGACTCGACGATGTTGTCCGGAGTCGCAAAGTCAGGCTCGCCGATCTCCAGATGCACGATGCGATGACCGTCCGCTTCGAGCCGGCGTGCCTTGGCCAGGACCTCGAATGCACCCTCAGTCCCAAGCCGTGACATCCGTTCGGCAAAACGAATCGGAGAGCTCACAGGCTGATCCTAGTTGTCTGTGCCGGTGATGTGTTCGAGGAGCCGCCTCAGGGGCGGAGGCACCCGGTCCGGCACGCCGGCTTCGATCAGCGCGCGGGCATACGCCGCCTTTCTTCCCGCATGTGTGCCCAGGAATCGATGCAGTTGCGCGTCGATCGACTCCACGCGGTGCGCGGGCTGTTTCTGGAAGCTCCTAAATGAACGCAGCTCGCCCTGCTCCTCGATGACGGCCTCGACGGCGGCAGGTCCGACAGCGCGAATCAGCTCGTCTTCGAGATCGGCGGAGCACACGAAAAATCCGAGCCGCTCGAGAGCGGCCACATCCGGGGCGGCGCCGACTCCCACCAGCTCCAGGGCGCGCGCGAATGCCGGCGCCTCGGCCAGATCGACCAGGCCTGCAAGTCGCGGTCTCGAGCCGTTGCCGAATCGCCGCAAGTAGGCTCCGACGGCATGAGCACCCCCAATCGGCTCGACGAGCACGCCTTCGGTCACCAGGTCGAGACCACGGAAGCGAGCCAGAGCTTCGACCGCGGCCTTGTCGCTGGCGCCTTCGACGATGACGACGCAGTCCATCAGAGCCCGGAGAACGCTCAATACACTCCGAGCAGCGAGGCGCCGTCGATCCCGACCGTCTGCCCGGTGACGTAGCCGGCCTGCTTCGAGCAGAGGAACGCGCACGTCGCGCCGAACTCCGACGGATCACCGAAGCGCCTCATAGGTGTCGCCTCGGCGCGGCGCTTCAACTCGTCGTCGAGGTCGCCGCCGGCCAGGGCGGCGAGCTGGCGGATGCGTTCGGTGAGGATCGAATCCGGTGCGAGACAGTTGAAGGTGATGCGATCGGGCGCGAGCTCGCGAGCCAGCGTCTTGGACAGGCCCGTCACAGCGGCACGGAGCGCACTCGACAGCGCCAGGTTCGGAATCGGCTGCCGCACGGCGACCGAGGTTATGAACACGACACGGCCTTGATCCGACCGCTTGAGATGAGGCAGCGCCGCGTGCACGAGTCGTACCGCGCTCATCAACGTCAGCTGGAAAGCGCCGTCCCACGCTTCGAGCGGAACCGATTGAAACGTTCCAGGCGGAGGCCCGCCGGCGTTGACGACGAGGATGTCGAGGCCGCCGAGCTTGTCCGTCGCCGCCTCCACCAGGGCTTCGATCTCCTGTGCTCGCGAAACGTCAGCCGCGGACCATCCGGCCGCACCGATCTCGCGTGCGGTGGATTCGATCCGCTCGGCATCGCGCGACGCAATGAAGACGTGAGCTCCCTCATCAACCAAAGCCTCAGCGCATGCGCGACCGAGTCCCTTGCTGGCCGCCGTCACGAGCGCGCGGCGATTTTTCAGCCCCAGATCCACGAGGCTGATTATCCCGTCGTGTTGACGTACCAGTCGGCCACGAACTGGAACCGATCCGCCGGCTCGATCACCTTGTTCATGTGCACGCCGTGCACGCGTTGCGAGACCGCATAGTCATAGCGAGCGGCATAGAGAAAGATGGCGGGGGCCGCGTCGACCATCAGCATCTGGAAGTCGATGTACGCGGCCAGTCGCGCGGGCGGATCGACTGCGTTTCGCCCATCCTCCAGATCCTTGTCGATCAATCCCCATCCTCGCGAATAGGCGAAGTTGAGCGATCCCAAATTCGCATCCGAGTGCCACAACGCGTACTGATCGGGGTCAGAACCCGCGTCGAAGGTCACCAGCGCCATCTCGTAGTTGTGGCTGATCAAGTAGTCGTTCACCAGCTGAGACGCCTGCACGGGTTTTACGTCCACCTCGACTCCGATCTGCAACAGCTGTCGCGCCACGGAATCTGCGATCTGCCGGCTTGGAAACGAGTCCGCGGCGACCATGATGACTTTGAACTGATGGCCGGCTTTGGTTCGAAGCTTCGAGGCGGGATCGAGCAGCCATCCCGCCGCGTCGAGGGTTTTGGCCGCGGCCACCGGATCGTACGGATGGGTCCCGGCCGCCGCCGCTGAGAACGCCCAGTCCGCGGTGGGCACCGGCGTCGGGTCCGGGTCTCCACGACCTGCCAGAACCTCATCGACCAGGCGCTGCCGATCGATCGCCTGCGCCAGCGCAACCCGGACGTTGGGATCGCTGAAGAACGGCTTGCCATCACCTTCAGGATTGAAGCTGGCGAACGAGTTGGTGAACGTACGCGACTCTTGAATCACGACGTCGGTGCGGCCCTGCAGCGTCACGACCTCTTGCGGCTCGAGTCCACCCGCCAGGTCGGCGGCGCCTGAGAGAAGCGCGCGCACGGCCGTCTGCGGATCAGAAGCCGAATAAGTGCGCAAGACCAGGTGATCGAGAAGCGGCTGCGGATTCGCGTACGGGTTGCGGTCCAGCGTGATCGCTTTTTGGTTGATCGCAGCCACCTTGAACGGGCCCGTACCGAAGGCTCGCACTCCGCTGAACTCGCTGTCCGCGATCTGCCGCGGAGCCATCCCGCCGAAGATGTGCTTGGGGATGATGCCGATGCGCAGCGCCAGCGGGAATGACGCGCTGGGCGCTTTCAGCGCGAAGACGATCTGACCCGGCCCTCCGGGCGCGATGCCGACTTGACGCCAGAATTCGGCGCCAGGCTGCGTGTACTCGATGTCCTGCAGCACGTGATAGGTGAACAGCACGTCGTCGACGCTGAAGGACTCGCCGTCCGCCCACTTGACGTCGTTCCGAACGTCGAACGTGTAGACCAGATGGTCGGGCGAGACCGCCCAGCCCGAGGCGAGCATCGGGACGACGTTTTGCCGGGCGTCGACGGTGGTCAAGCCCTGATAGATGACGCTGTCGACGTCGCGGGTGGTGTCGTTCGACTCGAAAAGCGGATTGAGCACGGTGGCGTCGCCAAGCAGGGCCTCGACCGCGGTGCCGCCGCGAGCGGGCTTCGGAACCGTTGCCACCGGCTGGCACGCCGCCAGGAGGAGGACCGCCGTGACAGCGGCCCCCGCAAAGCCCTTACTTGAAATGCGTGTTGACCCAGACGTTGGCGATCGAACAGACGAGGAAGGCCACCACCAGGACCCACGTCGTCCAGTACACCTGGCGCTCCAGGCCGCGGCGGGTGCGGTAGCCGCCGCCCAGCCCCGAATCGCCGCCGCCGATGGAGCCGCCCAGACCCGTCGCTTTCGGCGTCTGGATCAGCACACCGGCCACGAGCAGCACGGCGATCACGGCTTCAGCGATGACCAGGGAGTTTTGAAGCTTCGCCATGGACCCGGAGATTTTACCTAGCGAACCCTAGGACCAGATGCGGCCGAAGATTTCGTTGATCGATTCCCAGTTCAATGTGTTGAACCAGGCAGCCACGTAGTCGGGCCTTCGATTCTGGTACTTGAGGTAGTAGGCGTGCTCCCACACGTCGATGCCGAAGATCGGTGTCAGCTCGTCCATGAACGGGCTGTCGCCGTTGGGGTAGCCCTTGATCGCGAGCTTGCCCGCCCGGTCTGCGACGAGCCACGCCCAGCCGCTCCCGAACTGGCCGACCGCCGCCTTTGAGAACTGCTCCTTGAACTGCTCGTATCCCCCGAACGTGTTCTTCAACGCGTCGGCGATACGGCCGTTCGGATTCCCGCCGCCGTTCGGGCCCATGATCGTCCAGAAGATCGAGTGGTTGGAATGCTGGCCCAGGTTGTTGCGGACTGCCGTTCGGATGTCCTCGGGAACGTCTTTGATGCTCCACAGGATGTCCTCGACCGAGCGCTTCGCCCACTCGGGGTGCTTCTCCAGCGCGGCGTTGCCGTTGTTCACGTAAGCCTGGTGATGCTTGTCGTGATGGAGCTGCATCGTCTGGGCATCGATGTGAGGCTCGAGCGCGTCATATGGATACGGCAGTGGCGGAAGCTCTAAAGGCATGTTCGGGAAACCCTCCCTTTCGTCAAATTTGTTTCGACTTACAAACCAGTCTAAGTATTCGAGGATTTCGACCCGGAACCTGACGCCTGTGCTTTGACCGCGGCGGCGCGCCGCGCGATCTCTGCCTGGTCGCCCAGATAGCTCGAAGAGACGGGACGGAAGCTCTCGTCGAGCTCGTAGACGCGCGGCACGCCGGTCGGGATGTTCAACTCCACGGCCTCTTCGTCACTCAAGTGGTCGAGGTGCTTGACCAGCGCGCGAAGGCTGTTTCCATGCGCCGAGACCAGCACGCATGAATGAGCGAGCAAGTCTGGAACGATCGCGTCGTACCAGTACGGAAGCATTCGCAACACGACGTCCTTCAGGCACTCGGTGCCTGGCAGCAGCTCAGGCGGAAGCGCTGCATAGCGCGGGTCGTGCGAGGGATGCCGCCCATCTCTTCGCTCGAGGCTCGGCGGTGGAACGTCATAGCTGCGCCGCCAGACCTTGACCTGATCCTCTCCGTATTTCTCCGCTGTCTGCTGCTTGTTCAAGCCCTGCAGGGCTCCGTAGTGGCGCTCGTTCAGTCGCCACGTTCGCTTGACCGGAATCCATGAAAGCTCCATCTGGGCAAGCGCGAGCTGTGTGGTCTGGATGGCTCGGAGCAACAGCGACTCGTGGACCACTTCAGGTCGCAGGCCGGCCTCTTTCATCAGCCGCCCGGCTTCGGCGGCCTCTTTCGTGCCGCGCTCGCTCAGCGGAACGTCAGTCCAGCCGGTGAAGAGGTTCTCCAGGTTCCACGTGCTCTCGCCGTGCCGCAGCAGAATCAACGTCCCCGGCTTTTTAGCGGCGATCGGCGTAGACCTCCGCGGTCACGCGCACGATCTGCGAGAACTCCTCGACGTCGAGGCTTGCCCCCCCGACCAGAACTCCATCGCAGAGCGGCAGCTCCACGTACTGCTGAACGTTGTTTGCTTTCACGCTGCCGCCATACAGGATGCGCACCTTGCGCGCCGCGCCGGCGCCGATCATCTCTCCGACGACCTTGCGGATGAGTCGCATCGTCTTGTAAGCGTGCTCGGGGTCGGCGTTGCGGCCGCTGCCGATGGCCCAGACCGGCTCGTACGCGATCACCAGCCTCGCCGAATCGTCGGCTGAGCAGTTGGCGAGACCGGCCTTGACCTGCGCGGACACCACCTGGTCCGACGTGCCCGAGTCGTAATGGTCCGCCAGCTCACCGACGGCCATGATCACGCCCAGCTCGCAGGACAGCGCGGCCGCTGTCTTCTTGGCCACCATCTCGTCGGTCTCGCCGAGATAGAGACGGCGCTCGGAATGACCGATGACGACCCAATCGCAGATGCCTTTCAGCATCGCCGGCGACACCTCTCCCGTATAGGCGCCGGACATCTCCCAGAAACAGTCCTGCGCGCCGAGCTTCACTCCCGATTGCGCGAGGACCTCTGCCACGCCGAGCAGCCATGGAAACGGCGGGATGATGACCACCTCGATCCGGTCGGAATGCCCTCGGGCGACGTTCAAGACACCGCGAACGAGATCGAGCGCGTCGTCCTGGTTGGTCGGATTCATCTTCCAGTTCGCCGCCAGCAGCGGCATCCCTGGCGGTCTCGAGCTCACGGCATTCGCACCATCAGGCTTCCTTCAGGATTGCGATTCCGGGAAGCTCTTTGCCTTCGAGGTATTCGAGCGTCGCCCCTCCGCCGGTGGAAACCCAGGAAAAACGGCCGCCCAGGCCGAGCGAGTCGATCGCCGCGACGGTGTCGCCGCCGCCCACCAGCGTGTAGCCGCCGGAGGACGCGACGGCCTCGCCCACCGCTTTCGTGCCGTCGCCGAACTCTTTGATCTCGGCGACGCCGACCGGGCCGTTCCAGATCACCGTCCCCGCTCCGTGGAGCCGCTCTTTGAACAGCGCGATGGTCTTCGGTCCGATATCGAGCGCCATCCACTCGGGCTCGATCTCTTCCGCCGGAAAGATTCGAAGCGGCTGGCCGGACTCCATCTTGCGCGCGCAGACCAGATCCACTGGCAGCACGAGCTTCCGGCCTGCTTCTTCGGCGACCTTCCGCGCCTCGTCGAGCGCCGTGTCTTCGACGAGCCCGGCGCCCGTGGGCCATCCGCGCGCTTTGAAAAACGTGTTGGCCATCGCGCCGCCGATGAGCAGGGAGTCCACCTTGGCGAGCAGGTTGCGCAGCACGCCGACCTTGGTGGACACCTTCGCTCCGCCCACGACCGCGATCATCGGCCGGCGTGGATTGTCGAGAGCACGATGCAGGGCATCGAGCTCGCTCTCCATCAGCTCGCCGGCGAAAGCGGGCAGGTAGGACGCGACTCCGACCACGGAGGCATGCGCGCGGTGCGAGGCGGCGAACGCGTCGTTGACAAACAAATCGCCCAACGCGGCGAGCCGGCGTGCGAAACCAGGATCGTTGGCCTCGTCCTCTTTGTAATAGCGCACGTTCTCGAGCAGCAGCACCTGGCCTGACTGCAGCGCATCGACCGCGCTCATCGCCACATCCCCCACGCAGTCCGCGGCGAACGGCACATCCCGGCCGAGACGGTGAGAGAGGTCCGACGCCACGGGCTTGAGGGAGAGGTCAGGCTCACGATCCCTGGGCCGGCCGAGATGCGACATCACGATCACTCGCGCACCTCGTTGAGCGAGATGCTGCAGAGTCGGCACCGCGGCTCGCACTCGGGCGTCGTCGGTGATGCGTCCACCCGCCATGGGCACGTTCAAGTCTTCGCGCACCAACACGCGCTTACCCGACACGTCAACGGACGTGATCGAAGCTTTCAGAGGCTCTCGGCCATGTACGTGATCAGGTCGACCATGCGGCAGCTGAAACCCCATTCGTTGTCGTACCAGCTCACGACCTTTGCCCAGTCACCCGCGAGCACCGCGGTCGACGGCGCGTCGACGATCGACGAATGCGGATCGTTCTTGAAGTCGGACGAGACCAGCTCTTCATGGCTCACGGCGAGAATGCCGCGCAGCTCGCCGCTCGCCGCCTCGTCGAACGCGGCATTGATGTCCTCAGCGGTGGCGCTCTTGCCCAGTGCCACGGTGAGATCGACCACCGAGACGTCGAGGATCGGCACGCGGAACGAGATCCCGGCGAACTTGCCGGACAGCTCGGGCAGAACCTCGGCGACGGCGCGGTTGGCACCCGTGGAGGTGGGAATGATGTTGTCCGCGGCGGCTCGAGCGCGGCGCAGGTCTTTGTGCGGAAGATCTTGCAGTCGCTGGTCCGCCGTGTATGCGTGGATCGTCGTCATCATGCCGCGCTCGATGCCGAACGAGTCGTGCAGCACTTTGGCCAGCGGAACGAAGCAGTTCGTCGTGCAGCTGGCGTTCGAGATCACATTGTGTTTGCCTGGGTCGTAACCCTTGTGGTTGACGCCCATCACCACCGTGTAGTCCTGGTTCGTCGCCGGCGCCGAGATGATCACTTTCTTGGCGCCGCCTTTGTCGATGTGAACGCGAGCCTTGGTGGCGTCGGTGAAGAGTCCGGTCGATTCGACGACGATGTCGACCCCAAGGTCTTTCCACGGCAGCTCGGCCGGATCCTTTTGGCTCAGGAATCTGACGCTGTGGCCGTCGACGTGAATCGCCTCGCCTTCCGACTTGACCGCGGGCTCGAAGGTGCCCAGAGCCGTGTCGTGCTTCAAGAGGTGGGCGAACGTTTTCGCATCGCCGATGTCGTTCACGGCGACGATCTCGAAGCCCGGCTTCAGCTGCCAGGCCGCCCGGTAGATGTTGCGGCCGATGCGGCCAAAACCGTTGATTCCAACCTTGAGTGCCATTGGGGCGAGCTCCTAATCAGAGTGGAGGGGAACGGCCTAAATGTTATGCGGAGCGCTGAACGTCCTTCGAAGGCCGGCCGTTCCCATTGGTCTGAGCCAGGTGCTGCAGCCGTCGCAGACGGTGATTGACCGCGGACTTCGAGAGATTCATGCGCCCCGCCAGCTCACCCAGGTTCAACTCGGGGTTGGCGCTGCGCCAGCGCGCCATCTCCTTCAAGGCCGGGGGCAAGTGGTCGATAGCGCCCGAGGCTTGCAGGTGCTCGATGGCGGCCGCCTGGCGCAAACCAGAGCCGATGGTCTTGCCGATGTTTGCCGTCTCGAAGTTGAGCCGGCGATTCACCTCGCCGCTGACCTCACGCACGACGCGAATGTTTTCGAACTCCATCACGGCGCGGCTCGCCCCCATCATGGAAAGCAGCCGCACGATCCCGTCCCCGTCCTTTAAATAGACGACTGACTGGCCGGCGCGTTCGCTGACGCCCATCTTCACGCCGCCGCTTTCTGCCATGCGCTTGATGCCCGAGGCCCACGTCGCGGTCGGAGCGACGAACTCGAGGTGGTAACGAGTGCTGGGCGCATTTACGGAGCCGCACCCCAGAAACAGACCGCGCAGCATTGCCTTGCGATCGCAAGCAGCTTCTGGGACCACCCGGACAGGTGCCTGCGTGAACATCGAGACCATCTCATCCGGGACGACCAGCTCGATGAAGAACGACATCCGTTTGCGTGTCTTCACGGCCTGGTACTTCGCTTCCATCCGACCGACTGCTCGACCGAGGCGCACCACCTTTCGCGCCACCGCGTTGCGCAGCAGCGAGAAATAAACGGAACGACCGCCCGATCCACTGAGCAGGCGTCCGCGTGATCCGTAGTAGATGCCGAGCAGCTCGCTCAGCTGACAGCAGGGCCTTGCCGGTAGAAGCCCAGCCATCTCGTTCTTGACATCGGCCGAGAACGAAATTGCACGTACCTCCAGGAAGGTGATGAACCTCCCCCTTCCAGGCTTGAGTCTATCGCGCCCACGGAGGCCGCAAACGCACACATGTGTTGACAGCGCGACAATGATTTGAGCCATGCCGGAGCTGCGCATGATCGAAGCCGTGCGCGCTGCCATCACCGAGGAGATGGACCGCGACGAGCGCGTGCTCGTGCTCGGCGAAGACGTCGGCCGAAAAGGCGGAGTCTTCGGCGCGACGGACGGTCTTTACGCTCGATTTGGGGAGGCGCGAGTCCTCGACACTCCGCTCGCGGAGGGAGCGATCATCGGGATCGCCGTCGGGGCGGCCCTCAACGGCTTGATCCCGATCGCGGAGATCCAGTTTGCCGACTTCATCCACCCCGCTTTCGATCAGATCGTCAGCGAAGCCGCGCGCACGCGGTACCGTTCCAACGGGGGGTGGTCGGTCCCGATCGTGATCCGGGCACCCTTCGGCGGTGGCGTGCACGGCGGCCTCTACCACTCGCAGTCGATCGAAGCGTTCTACGCTCACGTGCCGGGGCTGAAGGTCGTCGTCCCGAGCATGCCGGCCGACGCGCACGGTCTGCTCAAGTCGGCGATTCGCGACCCTGACCCGGTCGTGTTCCTCGAGCACAAAAGGGTCTACCGCCTCGTCGCCGAGGAGGTTCCCGACGGCGACCACCTCGTGCCCATCGGCCCCGCGGTGATTCGCAAGCAGGGCACCAAGATCAGCTGCTTCGCCTGGGGCCTGATGACGCACTACTGCCTGGAGGCGGCGAACCAGCTCGAGAGCGAAGGCATCAGCGTCGAGGTCGTCGACCTGCGCACGCTGGCGCCGCTGGACCGCGAAACCATCCTCGAATCGGTCTCAAGGACGGGCAAGGCGATGGTGGTGCACGAAGACAACCTGACCGGGGGATTCGGAGCCGAGGTGGCCGCGTTGATCTCGGAGCACGCATTTGAAAACCTGGACGGCCCGGTGGTTCGAGTTGCGGCTCCAGACATTCCGGCCATGCCCTTCAACAGCCCCCAGGAGGACTTCTTCATGCCGAGCCCGGAGAAGATCGCCCAGGCGATGCGGAAGCTTGCCGCCTACTAAGCGCCGCCGGCCGGCGAACTTACCGGCCATCAGCCAGGCCGAGTACCAGCTGCGGCGACAGTGCGTGGCGGCCGGCATGGACGCCGCGGGCCTCGACGCGATTTGCGTCTTCTACCCCGCTCGCGTCGCCTATCTGACCGGCTTCCACCACATCCCGACGGAGCGGCCGATCGCGCTGGTGGTCGGCTCGAGCGGGCAGTCCGCCATGGTGGTGCCGGCGGTCGAGAAAGAGCACGCCGAGTCTTCGACCACGGTCGATCAGGTCAACGTCTATTTCGAATATCCGGGCGCAGAGCACCCGATGGAGCGCATCGCAGCGCTGCTCAAAGAGATGAATGCGCGGCCGTACCGCACTGGCGCGGACCACGACGGCTACGTTCCCTATTGGGGTTATCGGGGTCCCCGCTTGAGCGATCTGACCGGACATGCGCCGTTCGACTCAGAGCTCATCGTCGAGTCGCTGCGGCGCGTCAAGTCCCCCGCTGAGCTCGAATGCATGCAGCTTGCGTGCGATTGGGCGGGGCGCGCGCACCGCCGCATGCAAGTCTCGATCACGACGGGCAAGACGGAGATGGAGTGCTACACCCCGGCCGCGACCGAGACGCTTTTCGAGATGGTCCGCGAGCTGCCGGGCTGGCGGCCGAAAGCCGCTGACGACACCGGCCTGTCGGCGATGTTCGTCGGTGGTCGCTCGACCGCGATGCCCCATGGATTCGTGAAAGGCCACGGCATACAGCGTGGGGACGTGCTCGTCAGCGGCGCGTCAGCCAACATCGACGGCTACCGCAGTGAGCTCGAGCGGACGATGATCGTCGGCGAGCCCACCGCAGAACAGATCCGTGCCTTCGACGCGATGCTTGCCCTGCAGTCACGCGCGCTCGAGGTCATGGCGCCGGGCGTTCCCGCGGGCGAAGTCGAGCTGGCCACCGTGCGGTTGGCTGAAGAGCTAGGAGTGGCCGGCAACCTGAGGCATCATGTCGGTCACTCGATCGGCCTTGAAGGGCACGAAGCTCCTTTTCTCGACCGAGGTGAGGAGGCGGTCCTCGAGCCCGGCATGGTGTTCACGGTCGAGCCGGGCGTCTACTTCGCAGACCTCGGCGGCTTCCGCCATTCCGACACCGTCGTGATCACGCAGGACGGCTGCCGCGTGATGACCGACTATCCGCGCGAGCTGAAAGACCTGACTATCCAGCAGTAGCGCCGGCGCTCTGTGGGAGCGGCGTCATTTTGCTGGTGTACATGTGGAGCACGGTGAAGCCATCGGAGCGCCGGTGCGCGATGCGATCGACGGCGCCCGGCGGCAGCATGTCTTTGTCCTCGGGCGTCACCACCGTCACACGCGGATAGATAGTCCGCCATACGTGCCCGACCATCTCGCGCGACAAGTTGCCGGGTACGTACACGAAGCGGCGATGAGGGATCGCCTTTCGGGCGAGCATCTCCGCGCGGGCAAAGGAATCGTGGGCCGAGTAGTCCTTCAACCATGGGTCTGTGACTTCGAGCAAATCGTGATGCTGATGCGGATACCGGTTGCCGCGGTACAGAAAGACCGCGCCTCTTCCGGCGGCAACCCGAGTCACTTCCGCGATCACGGCTTCGGCGGCGACCTGGTCGTGTGGGAGGATCACCAGGATCTCGCCCGCGGAGCGCCGCGTGCCCAGGGCGCTGGCGATCGATTCAGCGGCTCGCTGCGGCCGGAAGGGAACAGGAAACACCGCCGGGCGCCGGCTGCGGCTGTACCGGTAAGTCGCCAGGCCGATGATCAAACCGACGACGGTGAGCGCACCGCCGAACTCGGTGGCGAGGTGTTTGGAAAAGAGATTGATGACCCACGCGATCACTACCAGGATGGTGGTCAGGACGCCAACGCCGAAGAACGCGGCTCGCCCAAGCGTCCATCGGTATTCACGCCAGCGCACGAGGTCGAGGCTGACGCACGTCAGCACGAACGTACCCAGAAGGCCAAAGGCGTAGAGGTCGCCCAAGAGATCGACGCTGCCGTTGGCGGCGATGACCACGCCGACCGGCAGAGCAACCGCCGCGAGGACCGCCCAGTGCGGCGTGAAACGGATCCGGTTTCGCTTTTCGAGCAGGCGCGGCAGGAAACCCATGCGGGCAAGCGCGATGAACACGTGATAGGCGCCGATGATCGCGGTGTTGCTTGCGAAGACCAGGAGGATTGCGCCGCTCACCGCGACGTATGCGCCCACCAGCTGTCCCGCAACGTGTGCACCAAGCAACGAGATGAACTGGTTGGGATCATCCTTGGCGGTCAACAGGGTTGTCGACCACAACGTGAGCAGCGGGCTCGTCACGATCATGGTGAGAACCACGCCGCCCATCGCTCGGTAGGCAACGCCGCGCCTCGGCTCGCGCATCGCCGGCGCGAGCTGCGCGATGCTCTCGAGGCCCGAAAACGCGAGGAACGCCGCGCCGTAACCCATCAGCACGGTGGGCAAGGTCAACGCCGGGCCTCGCGTCACAGCGTGGAAGCTGTCGACGATTCCCGAGGGTCCTAAGTAGATGGCAGTCGCGGCAACGACCAACAGCTGCCCAGCCGCTGCGGCCGTGGCAAAGATCGCGGTGGTGCGTGCACTCTCCTTGATGCCCAGCACGTTCAGCACGCCCAGTCCGAGCAGCGCCACCACCGTCAGCTCGAGGACCGACGGACCGATGGATGGAACGACGACCGCCAGGTAGAACATTCCGGAGAGAGCGCTCAGAGCGGCCGTCAGGTAGTAATCGACCAGGATGAAGAGGCCGCCGAGCAAGCCGGCGAACGGATGAATCGCCTGCGACGAGACGTTGACCACGCCGCCACCTTCTGGATAGCGCCACGTCACCTCGGCGTACTTGACGCACAGCAGGATGAAGACGAACAGCGTCATCAGGACGAAAATGGCCGAGCGCGTCGTGAAGTGGCCGTACAGGATCCCGGGCACGTAGTAGATGGACGTGCCGATGTCGGCGAAGACGACCGCCCAGCAGAGAAATGCGCCTAAGTGCCCGCCCCGGAACTTGATCCGGCGACGGGGTCGGACTTGGTCTTCAGTCAATCGCGAAGCGCGCTCCGTCTCGCGACCAGATAGCGGCGCAAACCGTCGAGATTCGACCGCAGCTTGTTGACCGCCCGCTCCGCCTCGAGATCGTCGAGCTCCATGTAAGCGAGCGCGGCGAGATACAGCTCGGCGCGATCGAGCTGACGAATGGCGGCGCGCATCACCTGGCGCTTCTCGTTTTGCGTCCGCGCCGTGGGCAGTTGAAGGACCGCGCTTCTCATGGTCCGAGCGTAGGAGTGGGCGCGTTAGGAGCCCGTTAGAAAGTCGCCCCGACCCGTATGGAATGCGTATGGATTACGGGCTCGATCGATTACGCTCGGTCGAGATGGGCCCCGAAGCTGTCGCCAGGCGCGGTCGCAGGCCAGGCGACGTCCGGATCGTCGTCCGCCGCCCGGCGAAGCTGCCGCGCACGCTTGGAGCGCCGGCCCTCTTCTCGGCCGCTTACGGCAACGTCGGCTCGAGCATCTACTACGCCCTCGGCGTCACAGCGGCCTTTGCGCTCGGCTTGACGCCGCTCGCCATGATCCTCGCCGGGTTCGTTTTCGTGACCACCGCGCTCAATTACGCGGAGGGCACCGCGGCTCTGCCTCACGCAGGCGGCAGCTCCAGCTTTGCGCGGCGTGCCTTCAACGAGCCGATTGGTTTCATCGTCGGTTGGGTCCAGCTGCTCAACTACACGGCGACGGTCTCGATCTCGGCGTACTTCGCGATCAGCTACCTCGGCGTGTTCGGCAGGTACATGCCGCTCTTCGAGCGCCTGCGCACCGACGATGTCTGGCATGTCGGCGCAACGATCATCCTGATCTTCTTCCTGATGGCGATCAACATCATCGGGATCCAGGAATCGAGCGCGCTCAATCTGGTGCTCGCGCTGGCCGACCTCGTGACTCAGTTCGTGCTCGTCATCCTCGGCCTGATCCTGCTGCTGAACATTCACAAGGTCCTGAACGGAATCCACTTCGGCATAGCACCGACCTGGAACAGCTTTGTCGCAAGCATCTCGATCGCGATGGTCACCTACACCGGGATCGAAACCATCTCCAACATGTCAGAGGAGGCGAAGAATCCGGGGCGCAGCGTTCCTCGAGCAACCTTTGCGGTGATCGCCGCAGTCCTTTTCGTCGCAGCCTTCTTGCCGACCATCGGCGTCAGCGTCTTTCCGGTGCACCAGGACATCCACGGGTCCTGGACCACCGATCTGGCCACGACCTGGAAGGCCGATCCGGTAGCCGGGATCGTCACCGGTTTCAACCAGGTGTCGGAAGGCCTCGCGTTCTGGGCCGGCATCTGGGTCGGCATCCTTGCGTTCACGATCCTCGTCATCGCGACCAATGCCGGCTTGATCGGCATCTCCCGCTTGAGCTATTCGCTCGCCGGCGCGGAAATGTTGCCCAAGCGATTTGCCCAACTGCACCCGAAATTCCGCACGCCCTACATCTCGATCATCGTTTTCGGAATCGCCGGGGCACTGTTGGTCGCTCCCGGGATTCTCGTCGGTGGCAAGGTCATCGACTTGATGAGCGCGGTGTATTCGCTGGCTGCGACGTTTGCGTTTTGCTCGGCACACCTCTCAGTCATGCGGCTCCGTTACATCGAGCCCGGCCTGCACCGGCCGTACCGCATGCCCTGGAACATTCGCTTCGGGCGCGACAGCATTCCGCTTCTTTCTCTGGTGGGGGCGCTGTTCATCGGCACCGTGTTCACGCAGCTGATGTTCCAGAACATCTCCAACTCGTCGTTCGTGTACCTGGGCTGGCTTGCGCTTGGCGCGATTACCTTCATCGCCTACCGCAAGTACAGGAAAGAGCCGCTCTGGGAGCCGCTCGAAGTTCCCCCTCCGCGCGAACGCGAAGTCCAGCGTCTGCCGTTCGAGACCATGCCGACGAGCGCGCGCTACCGCATGGGCCGGCGCGAGCGCGTTTCAGGGCATGCAGCCGCGATCCAAAGGGCCGGCGGCGTGCGCCATCGCGTCAGATGGCGGCTCGAGCTGGAACTGTTCTTTGCCCGCCACGGCGCTCTTCGCGGAGCTTTGATCGTCATCGTCTTCGCCGCGGTGGCGGGGCTTGCCGTTTTCGTCGATCTCTCGTCTTATGACCCCACCGGTCCCGGGCTCGGCTGGTCGCCAGGACTCGTGATCGTCGCCTTCGTCTCGGCCTATCTCCTCAATCGCAGCCACTCCGAGCAGTAGCCGTACTTACTCTGTCTGCAGTCGGTAGCCCACGCCAGGCTCGTTGATGATGTAGTGCGGATCGGCCGCGTCATCGCCGAGCTTTTTTCTGATCTGCGCGACGACATACCTCGTGTTGTAGCGGTCACCGATCGCATAGTCACCCCACACTTGACGCAAAAGTGTGCTGTGGCTGACAGGCTTGCCGGCGTTCAAGGCGAGAACGCGAAGAAGCTCGTACTCGGTTGGAGTCAGGCGCACCGCTCGATTCTTCACCTTGACCGCGCGGCGCGCCAGGTCGATCTCGATATCGCCAGATCGAATCACCGGCTCGCCTGACCGCACGTCCGCCTGTCGCCGCAAAACCGCCTTGATTCGCGCCACCAGCTCGTCTGTCCCGAACGGCTTGACCACGTAATCGTCCGCACCGGCATCGAGGGCGCGGACCTTGTCCTTTTCTCCAGGCATCACGCTGACCACGATCACCGCGGCTCGTGACGCAGGTCGCAGCGCCCGCAGCGTCTCGAAGCCGTCCATGCCCGGCAGGCCGAGGTCGAGCAGGACCACGTCCGGGCGCCAGAGTGCTGCCTCGTGCACGGCTTCCTCTCCAGTGCCCGCAACCCGGACGTCGAAGTCGTGATACCGCAAACCGGCTCTGAGGGCGCGCTGCATCTCCGGTTCGTCTTCCACGACGAGGACGCGGCCGCTCACTGTGGAGCTGTGACCTGCGCCAGGGGGAGAGCAAAGGTGAAGCGCGGTCCGCGACGGCGATTCTCAGCCCGAATCGTTCCGCCGTGGGCTTCGACCACTCGCTTGGAGATCGCCAATCCGAGGCCGGTGCCTCTCGCGCGGCGGGTCCAGAACGTGTCGAAGACGCGGTCCAGGTCGCCGGTTGAAATTGGCGGCCCTGAGTTCTCGACCCAGGCCTCGAGCGTCGACCCTCGTACCCGGGCACCGATCTCGATCACGCCGTGCGGTGGCGTCCACTCGAGCGCGTTCTCGAGCAGGTTCGTGATGACGCGCCCGATCTGAAGCTCGTCTGCGTCGACAGGGGGGAGGTCGTCAGGTATGTCCACGACGACCTCGCGATCTTTCGTCTGCCCGCGCAGCTGGCGCAGCGCCTCCGCCGCCAGATCCGCGAAGGAATGCGGCTCACGGTCGAGCTCGAGCCCTGCCTCCAGGCGCGAGAGCGCAAGCATGTCGCCGACCATCCGGTCGAGCCGCGTTGCCTGGTGGTCGAGATCGTTGACCAGCTCGCGCTGCTCATCCGCCAGGCCTGCACGTGGCGCCGCAAGCGCGGTCAATCCGGCACGCAGGGTGGCGATCGGGCTTTTCAACTCGTGCGAAAGCGAAGAAAGGATGGCGGCCTTGAGCCGGTCCGATGCTTCCAGGCCTCTTGCACGCTCGGATTCGAGCGCCGCCCGCCGGCGATCGAGCAGCAGGTCCGCAAGTGCGATCAGCGCCGCGAGCATGCGGAGATCGGCCGGATCGTGGTGTTGATCCTCGACCGTAAGCACCACAACTCCACTCGCCAGAGGCAAGTACGACCAAGCGTCGGCTCCGCCGGTCTGCTTGAGGACCGTGACGGTTCCGTCCTTGATCGAGATCCCGACCGGCCTGGCCTTCTCGTAAGACCAAACTGCTTGACGGACCTGCTCGGCGCCGACGCTTGCGCCCGCCAGCGGCACTGGCTGACCGAAGTCCATCGCCACAAGCGCAAACTCGCGGACACACGACAGGTCTGCCGCAGCATTGGCGACGAGGGTCAGCGCCGAGGTGACATCGGGGGTCCGGAGCGCGGCCGTCGCCATCTCGTAAAGGGATCTCGAGTCACGGGCAAACGCCTCGGAGGTGGCCTGGGCGCGCCGGAGTGAGGCCGCCAGCTGGCTCGTGACGAGCGCGACCGCGAGCAAGACCACGAGCTCGAGCAGCTCGGCCGGCCCCCGGACCGCGAATGTGCCGACCGGCGGGACGAAGAAGAAGTCGTAGAGGAGAAAGGCGGCGACGCTGCCCGTGATGGCGGGTCCTCGACCCCACCTCGCTCCCAGCCACAGGACCGATAGGAGGTAGAAGGCGGAAAGGCCGGAGACCGAAGCGAAACGCGTCACGGCGCCGATTCCGGCGGTGAGCAGGATCGTGCCGCCGACGGCGACCCCGTATGGCGCTAGCTTCCGGGCCATTCCGCGGAGGAGGATACGAGCCAGCGCACGTGATTCCCGTGCGCTCCGCTCGTCCCGAGGAGCTTGCCGTCCAACCGGACTTCGAACGTCTCCTTACCAGGCTCGAGGAAGAGATGGTGCACGGGAGCTGAGCGCGGAGCGGTGTTCCGGGCCCGCTCGATCGCGTCGATCACGCGCTCTCGCGACGTCTCGTCGACATACTGCATGAAGACGGAGTGATATACGACCGTCGCGATGCCTTCCCGCGGACGCGACAGCTCCCGCTCCACAAAGTCGGCCGCATTGATGTTCTCGACTACGACGGGCTCTTCGGCGGCCACCTGGATTGCGCCGTCGAGTAAGGTCAGGCGTGCGAGCTGATCGGCCCAGACGAAAGACCGCAACGTGAGGGCGCCCTCTTCCGTCGTCGGATCGATGGGCTTCAAGTCGCAGCCTTTGCGCACGACCACCGTGGCCGACCGGTTGAGCGGCGGCGGAACATCGAACGTGTGGGTGAACCGCACCGGTGAGGTCGAGTCGCCCCAGTCGCCGCGCGGCGACTCGTAGCGGTAGTGGTCCCACCACATGTTCAATCCGGCGCTGGCACCGAGCTCGAGGATGCGCAATTCCATTCCAGTCCGGTGAGCGACCTCGAGGAAGCCTCCCAGCAGCGCGGCACTCCTCCCCACCTCGTTGGTCTGGCAGCCGCTGGACACGAGCTCTCGAATTCGATCTTTCTTCTGCGCCAAGGCTTGCCTGAAGACG
>DATLKH010000098.1:0-8489 GCA_035538475.1 Candidatus Dormiibacterota bacterium
GGCTGCGACTCGATGACCAAGCAGTGCTCGTCTGGTCTCATCGCCAGGCAGAACCCGACGCGATTCGACTCGAAGAAGAACTCGATCGCCGGATCGGCCAGGGGCTCGAGGCCGTGGCAGTAGGCGTAATAGATGGGGCGGCCAAAGGGGCGCTCGTCGTATTTCTCAGCCGCCACCCATTTGGCGACGCTGGAACTCTTGCCGTCGGCGCCGACCACGACTTTCGCCCGAACCTCGAAACGCTCGCCGCCGATTCTCTGCACGACGGCGCCGGCGACGTTTCCTGAGTCGACGATCAAGCTTTCGACCCGCGCCCGCTCTATGAACTCGGCGCCACATTCGACCGCCCGCTCGATCAGGATCTGATCCAACACTTTGCGGCGAGGCGCCAGCGAGTAGGCGCCGCGAGGTCCCGCGGGCACGTCGATGCAGATATCGTCCACCCAGGCTCGGTGCCGATACAGGCGCCGAAACCCGGCGGCCTCGATTCGTTGGAGCACGCCCAATCGGCTCAGGGATTCGATCGTCGTGAAGTTCAGCGCATGGGTCGACAACGTGTCACTTGGGAAGGTGTCGCGGTCGACCATCAGCACCTTCCGACCTTGCTGGGCGAGCCGGATTGCGACGCTGGATCCGGCCACACGGCCGCCGACGATCAGCGCGTCATATTCGGCTGACGATGCGATGGTTGCCGCATGTTACTGGAGCTAGAGATCCAGCGCTTGGGCTACCAGCTCGCGATGGTAAGTGGCATCGCCCAGGGTGACCTCCGACGACTTGGCCCGCTTGAAGTACAGGTGCATATCGTGCTCCCACGTGAAGCCGATGCCGCCGTGCACCTGAATCCCGTCGCCTGCCACTTTCCGATACGCATCGGAGACGTAAGCCTTCGCCATCGAGCACGCAAGCGATCGGTCCGCCGCGTCCGCATCCACGGTCCATGCCGCGTAGTAGGTCGCCGAGCGCCCGCTTTCCGAGAGCACGAGCATGTCGGCCAGCTTGTGCGACACGGCCTGGTAGATGCCGATCGGCTTTCCGAACTGCTGTCGAGTCTTGGCATAGTCGGTCGAGGTTTCGAGCACTTTCTGCACGCCCCCGACCATTTCGGCACACAGCGCCGCCGTCGCCCAATCCAGCGCTCGCTTCAGCGCCGGCCAGGCTTTGTCGGGCGAGCCCATGACCGCATTGCTTTCGACCTGCACGCCATCGAATCGCACCTCGCTCCAGCGCCTGGTCATGTCCAGCGTCTCGAGGGGTTTGACCGTCAAACCGTTGGGCCGGCCTTTGATCAGGAATGAAGTGATGCCGTCCTCGCCTTCGCCTCGCGTCCGGGTGACGACCACCATGTAGTCAGCCGTCTCCGCATCCGGCACGAAGAGTTTCACTCCGTCGAGCCGCCAGCCGCCGCCGGCCTGCTTCGCCGTGAGCTGGATGCCGCTGCCGTCCCAACGGCCAGAAGGCTCTGTGAGAGCGAGCGTCGCGCGCGTAGATCCCTGAGCGATACCGCCGAGAACCTCTTTCTTCTGAGCTTCGGTGCCGGCTTCGATCAGTACCGGGACTGCGAGCCCCATCGTCGAAAAGAAAGGTCCGGGCAAAAGCGCCCGGCCCGCCTCTTCGAGCACGACGATCAAATCGAGGAACGTTCCGACTCCGCCGTACTGCTCAGGTATGCCGAGCGCCGTCCAACCGAGATCGGCGATTTTCTTCCAGAGGGCGGCGTCGTAACCGTCTTTGCTCTCCATCAGCTGACGGACGACCTTGGGGCTGCACTCTTTGGCCAGAAAATCGCGCGCAGACCG
The DNA here is from genome assembly GCA_035538475.1 of Candidatus Dormiibacterota bacterium. Lineage (GTDB taxonomy): Bacteria > Chloroflexota > Dormibacteria > Dormibacterales > Dormibacteraceae > 40CM-4-65-16. The sequence continues at coordinate 1,800 of DATLKH010000098.1, forward strand.
GCGCAGCATCTCCTGCTCTTCGGAAAACGCGAACTCCACTAGAGAGTGAGTCTATTGCTAGGCCGAAGTCGACTCGTGTGCCGGTAGTTCCGGGAGTTCCTCTTCTTCATGTGCGGGCAGCTCGGGTTCCTCTTCCGGCTGTTCAGCTTTGAGGGGCTCGACTTTGAGGGGCTCGACCTTGGGAGGCGCAGCCTCCTTGGTCTCAGTTTGTGCGGGCGGCTGCACGGGCGGGATCTTGCGCTCGGGAGGCGTATACACCGGCACGGGCGGGCGGCGGTACACAAGGGCCAGCCCGAAGAATCCGACAAAGATCGCAAGGATGCCCAACACCGCGGCTGCATCGAGCCCGTTGTTCTCGGCGATGGTCAGCGGTCGCGGAAGGCCGGTCGGGCAGGGCGCGGGCGCCGCGGGGCACGTGCCGAGGACGGCCAGCCGAAGCGGCAGCGAGAGGATGGCCAGCAGTCCGAAAACCACCGCCAGGCCGGCAACGAAATAAAGGATGGAGGTCGTGCCGCGGCCCTGCTGGTACAGAAAGCCGCACGCAGCGAAGGCAATGGCCGCAATCCAGAATGGAAGCAGGACTCCGGTCAGCCGGCCGGAGAACCCGGCGAAGACGATTGGGCTCACGCCACCAATTGCCGCGAGAGCTCCGGCGGCCCAGAAACCCCAGACCGCGCGCTGCCGGATCATCGCCCGAGACGGGTTCACGCGCGGAATTGTGTCTTTAGGGACGCCCTATCGCAACCCGTTTAGCGAGATCGAGGCAGGCCCAGCACCCGTTCGGCCAGGATGTTGCGCAGCACCTCAGACGTTCCAGCCTCGATCGTGTTGGCTCTAGACCGAAGGAACTGGTACTTCCAGCCATCGGCATCGCCCGCTTGAGCCGCCGGACCCTCGAGATCGAACGCGGCTTCGGTCATGCGCTGGTTCAGCTCCGACCACATCAGCTTCAGGATGGAGCCTTCGGGCCCAGGAATCCCGGTTCGCTTCAGGGCCGTGACCGCGCGATAGCCGTTCAACTGGAGGGCACGGGCTTCGATCGCGTACTGCGCGATCTTCTGGCGCACCAGGGGATCCGAGCCCCGGCCGAGCTTTCGCGCCTGCTCTGCGAGCTCAGCCGCGGTGATCTGTCCCCGGGTGGCGAGGGCCAGGCCGAGCGTTCCGCGCTCGTGCAGCAGCGTGGTCATGGCCACGGCCCAGCCGCCGCCCGCTTCGCCCAGGATTTGCGATTTCGGAACCTTGACGTCCTTGAAGAAGATCTCGTTGAACTCCGCGTCGCCGGTGATCTGAACCAGAGGGCGGACTTCGATTCCATCGCTTTCCATGTCGACGAGCAGATACGTCAGCCCATCGCGCGGATTTGCTTCTTTGCGCTCGCGGGCGACCAGCATGCACCACTTCGCGACGTGCGCCAGCGTGGTCCAGACCTTTTGACCGTTGACCACGTAGTGATCGCCCTTGTCTTCGGCCCTGGTTTGTAGGCCGGAGAGGTCGCTGCCCGCATTCGGTTCGCTGAAACCCTGGCACCAGATCTCCTCGCCTGAAAGCAAAGGCGGCAGGTAGCGCTTCTTCTGTGCATCGGTTCCGTGCGCGATGACCACCGGACCACCCATGCCAAGACCGATGACGTTGATCGGCTCCGGTGCGTGTGCCAGGATCATCTCGTCGTTGAAGATGAGCTGCTCCATGAAGCCGAGGCCCTGGCCGCCGTATTCCTTCGGCCACGTGATGCCGATGTAGCCGGCGTCGTAGAGCTGCTTCTGCCATGCACGCCGGTTCTCGATGAAGCGTTTGGGATCGCCCTCGCCCTCTTGATCGCGAGGCGCATTGGCTGCGAGCCACGCTCGCACCTCATCGCGAAACTTCTTCTCTGACTCGCTGAGCTCGAAGTCCATGGACTTAAGTTAAGCCACCGCGGGAATCACTTCTTGGGCGAGCAGCTGCAGCGCTTGCGAATCGTCGAGCAAGAAGTGCTGGAGCATGAACAGATCGATGCCGGCGCGCGCGAGCTCGCGCATCCGGAGCGCGATCTCTTCAGGCGTGCCGATGAACCACGCGTCTTTACGATTCTCGAGAACCTGTTCGGGGGTCATTCCTTTCAGCCGGCGCAGGATTTGACCGACCTGGCGCGCACGCTCCAGGAGTTCGGAACGATCGCGGCCGATGATGTAGCTCGTCATCACGGAGCGCTTGATGGTCGACGGATCGCGACCGATGTCGCGGCAGTTTTGTTCGAGCACCTCACGCAGCTCCGTGAACGCTTTCGGATCGAGGGCCGAGTGATTCCATTCGGCGGCTTCGCGGGCCGCCAGCGGTAGCGTTCGCTTCCTGCCCTCGCCGCCGATCAAAAGCGGAATCGGATTCCGTGCCGGTTTCGGATTGGATTTCTCCCAGGCCTCCTTCAGGATCGGAATCGCCGCTTCGAGGTGATCGAATCGCTCCTTCGCCGTGTAGAACGGGATGTGGAACTGCTGGTGTTCGTTCTCGTTCCAACCCGCACCGATGCCGAGAATCAAACGGCCCCCGGACAGGTTGTCGACCGAAGCGGCCATCTTCGCCAGCACGCCAGGCAGGCGAAACGTCATCGGACTGACCATCGGACCGAATTCGATTCGCTTGGTCCATTCGGCCGCCATCGCGAGCGATTCCCAGCACTCGATGCAGTCGCGCTTGCCATCGTCGGCCAGAGAGATCAAGTGGTCGCTCCGGCGGAGCGAAGCGAAGCCAAGCGTGTCGGTGTCGTGGCAGATGCGTCGCCAGCGCTCCCAGTTGAGGCCTTCCTGGCCTTCGATCATGATCCCGACCTGGGTCATCGATCGAAGATGCTAGTGGCTTGTCAGGGCTCCGGTTCCGTGAGCTCCTCGAGCGCAGACTCGATCTTCTCGACCGGCGCGCCCAGATCTTTCAGCACATGCGCCGCAATCCCCTCGCCTCCGCTCGAAAGCGCGAGCAGGATGTGGCCCGTGCTGACACTGGGTGCGCCCTCCGCGCTGCACAACCTGAAAGCGATCTCGATGACCTTTTTGACGCGCGAGGTGGGAATCATCTTCTGCACGATCGTGCGCTGGTCGCGACCGAGGACCTTGTCCAGCGTCGTGCGCACTTGCTGCTCGTGCACGTTGAGTGCCGCGAGGATCTTGGCGGCGTGGGATGCGGGGTCGGCAAAGGCGGCGAGGAGAAGATGTTCGGTCCCGATGTAGGAGTGATGGCTTTTGTCGGATTCCAACTGTGCGGCCGTCAGCATGCGCTGGGCGGTGGAGCTGAAGCGCTCAAAGGGGTAAAAGGCTTCGGTGTGCTTGCCGGATGCAAGCTTCACAGCTCGCCTGAGGGTCGCCCACCGAGGCGGAGTTTGACGGGGTAGGAATCCAGCCGGCGCGACAAAGGTCCCCGGTGTGCTGAGCGAAGGGTCTGGCACGTGGCGGCTCATCCACTCCAGGCAGGCCGCCACGACGATCGAGTTGACCGGCAGCCCTGTCCAGCTCGAGGCGCTGTCCAGCCGGGCGTACATGTCGTCCGTGAAGCGAATGGTGGTGGCCCTGGCCACGATTGCAATTAGAGCTCATTTTGCAACCATCGTCAAGTCGTCGAGCGGCTGGAAGTTGAGGATCCGCTCCTTGGGAATGCCGGCCCGGCGCGCCATCCACAGCCCCATCGGGACGTAGGCGAACTCGGCGGGAGCATGAGCGTCGGCGTCGATCGCGAAGCTGCAGCCGGACTCCAACGCGAGTCGCGCCATCTCAGGCGACAGGTCCATGCGCGCGGGGTCGCAGTCGATCTCGAGCGCGATACCGCGCTTGGCCGCCTCCTTGAAAACCGCCTCGAAGTCGTAGGTCGCACCTTCTCGCGATCCAGGCCGGCGGCCTGTCGGATGCCCGATCACGTCGACGTGGGGATTCGAGAGCGCGCGCAACATGCGTTCGGTCATCGCCGCCGGCTCCTGCCGCAACTTCACGTGGGGGGAGGCGATCACGACGTCGAGAATCTCGAGCACCGCGTCGGGGAGATCGAGCGCTCCGTCCTCCAGGATGTCCACCTCGATTCCTTGAAGGAGGGTCAATCCTTCAACCTGCCCTTGCACCTCGGCCATCTGCTGCGATTGCGCCAGCAGCCGCTCTGCGTCGAGCCCATGGACGACTGTGATTCGGGGCGAGTGGTCCGTGATTCCGAGATAGCCGTAACCGAGCGCACGTGCGCCCTGCGCCATCTCGAGCATGGTCGCGCGGCCATCACTCCAATCCGTGTGGGAATGGATGTCACCCCGGTAGTCGTTGAAATCGAGATTCGATTCATCGTCCTGCGGCGGCTGTTTCATCTGCTCTCGTAACCGATTCAGGTATCGGCTCTCGCCTGTATTGAGCAATTCGGTCAAGACCCTGGCGATGCCGTCGCCGACGCCTTCGATCGTCGTCAGCGAGTTCGATTGCTGGAGTTTCGCGAGGTCCGGGCGCCGGAGTGCGAGCGACCAGGATGCCGCGGCGAACGCTTTGGCGCGGAAGCGTTGATCGGCGTCCTGTCGGAGCAGGTATCCGATCTCAGAGAGGATCTGGGCGGCTGTGATCGCGTCCACCTTCACAATTGTGTAGATGGCAGCACCTAAGCCGAAGCGGCCCGATCCGATCGCCGAGCTGGTGGAAGCGCTGCTCGGCGAGCTTGGTGAGGATCCACGCCGTGCGGGCCTCGAGGGGACACCGGACCGTGTCAGCCGCTCGCTTCGCGAGTTGACCGACGGATACGGGATCATGCCCGAGGAAGTCATCGCCGACGCCGTCTTCGACCAGGACTACGACGAGATGGTCGTGGTCAAGGACATCACCTTCTACAGCCTCTGCGAGCATCACCTGTTGCCGTTCTTCGGCCAGGTTCACCTCGGATATCTGCCGAGGGGGAAGGTCGTGGGGTTGAGCAAGATTCCACGACTCATCCAGGTCTATGCGCACCGGCTCCAGATTCAGGAACAGCTGACGCGCCAGATCGCTGAGGCCCTGAACCAGGCCGTGGCACCGAACGGGGTTGGAGTCGTGATCGAGGCGCGGCATCTTTGCATGGAGATGCGAGGCATCGAAATGCCGGGCGGAAAGATGATCACCTCCTGCATGCTTGGCGCATTCCGCGACGATCCGCGGACCAGGGCCGAGTTTCTGGACCTGGTACGTCGCCCGCCGGCGTCTTAGGGAAGGACGAGAACGCTCTTCGCCGGGGCGCCTTCTGCGATCTGGCTCCAGGTCGAACCGTGATCCTTCGAGACGAACACGCCGCCGGACTCCGTGCCGAAGGCGCAAAAGGATCCATCCGGCAGCGCATCCAGGCTGAGGCTGTCGATGTTGCCTTCGAACCATTCCGGCAACCCCGTCCGGCAGCGCTCGAAACTCTTGGCGTCGAGGTCCGTTCGGTAAAGCGCCGCCCGGCCGCCACCCGGTCCGTCTGAAGCCGAGAGCAGCACGGTCTCTCCGCAAACCGCCACTGAGCGGCAGTACCGGGCGTGGAGTCCTTTCGCCGAAAGCTTCCAGGTGTCGCCGTCGTCCTCGCTGAGCGACAGGCCACCTGCTCCCGCCGCATAGACTCGGCCGCCTCCGGTGACCACGCGATGCACGTCGGCATGGATGTCGATGGTCGGCTGCCACGTTGCGCCCTCGTCGCGCGACCTGAGCACCCCGCCGACATGGACGTTGACGAAGACCGACGTGCGGTTCTCCGTGATCGACCGCACCGCGGGTGGCCCTCCCCAGGGCGTGAACCAGCCCTCTCGCTCTGGTGCGTGGTCGAAAGATTCGACCGGCGCAACCTGGTCGTGAGTGATCCGAACCAGATGCGCGTGCGAAGTCCCGATCAGGATTCCATTCTCATCGTTGGCTCGGGTGTCGGCCAGGCACTCCCCGCGAACGCTGGTGAGCGATGCAATCTGCTTCCAGTCGCCCGCCGAGGCGTCGCTCCGCCAGATCTGCTTGCCGTCGACGATGGCCCAGAGGGTCTTCCACGAAGCCGGCGCCACGGCACCGACGTCGTGCCCCTCCAGCTGCATGCGGCGCTGTGCGGTGTCGGCATCGAAGCGCTGCAGACCCGAATCGGTGGCGACCAGGACCTGAGGCACAGGCCGATTATCGGCCGCCTCACGCATAAACGAACCTTTATGCATTAGACTCGTCTATAAAGGAACCTTTATGTTTCTCCAGAACCCGCGTAAAGAGCTTCCGGACCACTACCTGGCCTTCGCCAACCCGACCCGCCTGCGCATCCTGGAGCGCCTGGGTGAGGTCGGCGAGGAAAACGTCACGGACCTGGCCGCCTTCCTGCGTATGAGCCAGCCGCGAATCTCCTGGCACCTGCGCATCCTGCGCCTCGGCGGGGTGATCCGGATTCGACGCAATGGGCGTCAGGCCTTCTGCTCTCTCGACGTGGAAAACATCCGGCGCTTTCGCGAGCGCCTCGACCAGATGCTCGGCATCAATGAAAAAAGTTCGAAAGTTCGTGAGGAGGTTGGGGCATGAGTACCAACAATCATCGGGACGGCCACCACAACGGCAAAGTCCGCGTCGCGATCGTGGGCGTGGGCAACTGCGCGTCCTCGCTCGTGCAGGGTGTGCACTACTACCGCGACGCGTCACCCAAGGATTCGGTGCCAGGCCTCATGCACGTCGATCTCGGTGGCTATCACATCAGGGACATCGAGTTCGTGGCGGCCTTTGACATCGA
>DATLKH010000099.1:0-4746 GCA_035538475.1 Candidatus Dormiibacterota bacterium
CAATGTGCCATCTCCATTCCGGTGAAATGCGGCGATCGCATTGCCTGCGGGATCGTTGGTCTGCACGAAGACGGCCTGACCATCGTCGCCTGACGATGCTCGCGCAGGCGCCGCCGCTGCGAAGACGGCTGCCAGCGCCGCCGTCAGCAAAACAAGTAATCGAACCGATCTCTTCATCGAGTCGCCTCCTTCGCGAATTTCGCTCTAGAGGCTCTGAGGTATGTGTTTATGCAGCGTGACGCGCGGTCACAGAACCGACACAAATCGCGAACGCTAAGTGGCGGCCGGAAGGCTGAACCAGAACTTCGTCGCGTGGTCCGATGATTCGACACCGACTCTGCCGCCCGATGCCTCGACAAGCTGTTTCACGATGGCGAGTCCAATGCCTGCCCCACCTCGTGCGGAATCACGAGATTTCTCGACTCGATAAAAGCGTTCGAAGACATGCGGAAGATCGGCCGCGGGAATACCGTCGCCACTGTTGATGATCCATACGGTGACTTCGGAGCGCCGGCTCACGGCACGCACTGAGGCGTGACCTCCATCGGGTGTGTAACGAGACGCGTTTTGCAGCAGGTTCGCCAGCACCTGCGCCAGGCCGTCCGATTCCGCTCGCACGACGATCTCCGCTGGAATGTCGACTTCGACGCGAATCCGTTTTGCATCGAACGCGGGCCGGGCGACCTCGAGCGCGGATCGGACCGCTGCGCTGAGCTCGACTTCACTCAATGCAGGGCTGCCCGCGGTTCTGTCCTTCTCAGCGAGCGCGTCAAGTGACTGCGACAGACGCACCAGTCTTTGAGCCTCCTCGTGCAAGGACCGAAACTGCTCCGGTGTCGGCGCGATGACGCCGTCGCGCAGCGCCTCGAGATAACCCTGGAGGTTGGTCAGCGGGGTGCGCAGCTCGTGGGCTGCGTTGGCGATGAACTCGCGCCGCTCACTTTCCTGGACCGCGAGACTGCCCGCCATCTGGTTGAACGACTCGGCCAGGCGCTTCAACTCGTCCGGCCCAGATTGCTGAACGCGGGCTTCGTAGTCGCCGGCCGCGATGCGCTGTGCGGCGGATGCCATCCTGCGCAGGGGCATCGCGAGCGCGGTCGACAGCACAACGGCGAGGGCGATGCTGACGAGAATCGAGATCGCGACCGCAGCGCCGAAGATGCCCACGATTCCGTGGTCGAACATCGTCTGTGCCTCGGCGGCCGGCCGCCCGGCCTCCATCATCAATCGGTCGAACGTCGATTGGGCGACGAAGAGCACACCCACCACGATCACGGCGATCGCGGTCAAAGCGACGAGGACCGAGACCAGCGTGATCGAAGCAGCGAGGCTGCGCAGGCGGCGCATGCTCAGGCGATTGCGCGGTATCCACTTCCGCGCACGGTTGCGATGTATCGGGGACTCGCGGTCTCCTCGCCGAGCTTGTCCCGAAGGCGGCCGATGTGGACGTCGACGGTGCGCTCCAACGCATCGCCTTGCGCGGGACCGTACAGCGAGTCGAGCAACGCTTGCCTGGTCAGCACGCGACCGCGGGCTTGCACCAACGCGACCAGCAGGCGAAATTCAGCGGGTGTCAGCGTCACGACATCGCCATCCCGCCGCACCTCGATACGGTCCAGGTCGATGACCAGGTCGCGATGCTCGAGCAAGCCCCGATTCGGTGATCCGTTCGTGTCCTTGGCCCGCCGCAGCACCGCTTTGATCCTGACCACGAGCTCCGCGGGCGAAAACGGCTTGGGAAGGTAGTCATCGGCACCTTCGTGAATGCCGTACACGCGATCCGCCACGCTGCCTCGGGCAGACAGCATCACTATCGGTACCGCCGAACGCTCGCGGATGATTCGCATCAGAGCCAGTCCGTCGAGCTCGGGCAGCATGAGATCGAGAACGATCAGGGCGGGTTGAAATTCTCGGTAGGCCGCGAGCGCGCTCCTGCCGTCACCTGCGGTGATGACGCGAAAGCCTTCTCGTTCGAGATAGGTCTTGACCAGCGACACGATCTTCGGGTCGTCGTCGACGACGAGGATCGGAGCCGCCATGGCGAAATCCATCGTAGAGACCGTAGGGGCGGATTGTGACGAGCGTTTAAACCCAAACTCCCGGTTCTTGGGGCCTCGAGTCTCGGATGTGCGCGACTATCCGCGGATCCGCTCGTCGTATTCAGGAAAGTAGCGCTGGATCACCGACAGCTCGAAACGCCGAAGGATCGACGACGGCCGCTCGCGTTCGAGCAGGAATTCGAAGCTGCGCTTGACGAGATCGTCGACATCGGCGCCACGACCCCAGCGCTCGAGCTCGCTCCGGGAGACCGTGACCACGTGCTTGGTGCGCTCACCTGCGTGCTCGACCTCGATATCGCAGATCCAGCCCTCGCCCTGCCGGCGAGATGCGACTTTGACCATCAAGCCTCCGACCGAGGATTCTCAGGTAGTCCAGCCGAGGTCCGAGTTTCCAGATTGAAAAGCTCGCCGGTTCAGGCGAGCCCATATCAGTCTGGAGGTTCGGGCGCATGCATCTGCTGGGATTCATCATTCTTGGAGCCATCGCCGGCTGGCTGGCCGGCAAGATCATGAGCGGTCACGGCTACGGCATCATCTGGGACATCGTCCTGGGTGTCGTCGGCGCGTTCGTCGGCGGGTTCATCTTCTCGCTGATTTTCGGTACGCAACCGACCGGACTCGTCATCTCGTTCATCGTGGCGCTCGTCGGAGCCATCGTCCTGGTTGCGATCATTCATCTCGTCAAGCGAGAGCCGATTCGCACCGCGTAGCCGGATCGCAACGCGCGGCGGCTCAGGCCGCCGCGCACCTCGAATCAGTACTCGTAGAAGACTTCGCGACGCATGAAGAACGCGAAGAACGTACCGCCCAGCGCCAGCAGGGCCATCAATCCGGCGTAGAGGGCGCCATAGGGCGAAGTCCGGGCCCCGAGTGTCGACGTGACCCACCAGTACGCCGCCTCCATCATCAGCCACGCCACTGCAATCAGCGTCGTATGGAGCTGCCTCACACGGATCGCCGCATAACCGTAAACGGCCCACGTGAAGTACCCGAGCGTGAGCACGGGGATCGCCGTCCACAAGAGGCTGAGCACGACTGAGCGCGAGCCGTGGCGCGGGCCGTGCCTCCGGACTGCGGGCGCTGGTGGAGGCGCCGGCTGCGGTCGCTGGACTCCGGGAATCTCGTGCACCTCACCTTCGGCATCGAGCTCGAAACCGTTGGTGCGAAGGGCTTCGGCCAGCGCGTCGCGGCACCGTTCAGGGTTGGCCACCGGCGTGTACCAGAGATCGGGTTTTTGCATCAGCCCGGAGGCAGGGACACGCGCGAACAGTTTTTGCATCGATCCAAACACCGGCATCGATGACATCGCGAGATCGACCTGGAGCAGAAGGCCTCCGCGCGCAAACGGCGTCCGGATCCAACCCTGCTTAGGAACCGCTCGTGAGCCTCCGAAAAGCGCCGGATAGGCACGCTCTGGATTCAAAACGTCAGCCTTGCTCACGAGCCAGACGCGCTTTACGGCGGAAATCGGCGCGCGATATTCGTAAAGCCACGTCGCATAAGGTCGTGCGTCGGTCTGAGGCGGCAACCCGCGCTTCGCTCTCTGATCGGCTTTGCGCAGCGCGCCAAAGCGAAAGCCGAAATAGGTGACCTCGACTCCGAGGACCCAGCCGGCATAAACGAGGATCCAGGCCGCGGCGGACGCAGCTGTGAAGATGACAAAGCCCAAAATCGCCAGTCCCGCCGCGGCTCCAGGTTGGTTGAGAGTCAGCAGCATCCAAACCAGGAAGCCAAGGGCGGCGAGGCTCAGCGCGACCGCGATCAACAGCGGCCGTTGGGTCAGGGCCACGTGATCCTCGCGATATGGCAGAAGCGTTTCGTGCCTGGTTTCGACGACCACGGCGAGAGCCTATCAGCCGGTGCCGAGGCTCCCCGCTTTGACCAGGATCGCCCGCAGCCGCTCTCGCAGCGCCGCCTCCGTGATCGGCCGGGTCGCTTTCACGTCCCCTTCGTCGTCGAAGTCGGCGATTTGTGCACCGTTCTCCGCAATCAGGACGGCAAGCCGCTGACGGTGAGGTCCTTGCTTGCCGGGCCGGATGACTTCGATGGTCCGGACCGCGGCTTCGGTTGCGGGCCCGCATGCCCACCGGCTGACTTCGCTCGCCGCTTTGGCCGGCCGGCAGAGCGCGAACTGATGGATTCCGTCCGGGGATGCTCGCTCGAGCAGGACGAGATTCAGCTTCCGGACCTCGTCGAGAATTCCATAGAGGCGCACGAAACCAAAGAGCCCTTGACGCGGCTCGCTCCCGACTGCGACGTAGGCAGGCTGCCGGCGGGCGGCCAGGATGACGCCGAGCTCAGGTGCGGCATTCAGAGCGACGCCGCCGCTCGCGTCCGGCTCGGCCCGATCGAGATCGACCAGACCCCGCGCGCCGAGGCTTCGGAGAGCGGCGACCGTCGCGGCCTGGCGTGCGTCCGCGTCCAGCCCATTCCAGTACTCGATCTCGGAAACGTCACCGAGCGGCGACGCCTCGAGAGAGCCGGTGACCGCAAGCTCCTCTCGAGTGAGCGAGGGAAGCGCAACCATCTCTTCATGTTTCAGGCGCTCGACGATTTCAGCTGCGCCGCCGTTGTTTGTCGCCAACCGCTACGTCCCTTTCAGCCGGCCGGCCGCGTCCGCGATCGCGACGAGAAGGATGATCGGGATGCTGAGCAACCATCCCCACCACCTTGGATCTCCCCGGCT
>DATLKH010000100.1:0-3821 GCA_035538475.1 Candidatus Dormiibacterota bacterium
CCCCAAGGTCAGCGGGGGGGCGGCCCAGCCTTACCTGAGCGAGGCACTGACCAGGATCCTCGAGCAGGCGGAGCGGGAGGCCGAGCGGCTGAAGGACGAGTACATCTCGACCGAGCACCTGCTCCTGGCGCTGGCCGAGCAGGAGATCCTCAAGGACGCGGGCGTCACGCACGACGGCCTGCTTCGCGCCCTTCGCCAGGTGCGCGGCACGCAGCGTGTGACCGATCCCAACCCCGAGTCCAAGTACCAGGCACTCGAGAAGTACGGCCGTGACCTGACCAAGCTGGCCAAGGAAGGCAAGCTCGACCCGGTGATCGGCCGCGACGAAGAGATCCGTCGCGTCATTCAGGTGCTTTCGCGGCGGACCAAGAACAACCCGGTCCTCATCGGCGAGCCCGGTGTAGGCAAGACGGCGATCGCCGAAGGGCTCGCGCAGCGCATCGCACAAGGCGATGTGCCCGAGGGCTTGAAGGGAAAGCGGGTCGTGGCGCTCGACCTGGGCGCGCTCGTGGCTGGAACGAAGTTCCGTGGCGAGTTCGAAGACCGCTTGAAGGCCGTCCTCAAAGAGATCGAGGGATCAAACGGACAGGTCGTGCTGTTCATCGACGAGCTGCACACGCTGGTTGGCGCGGGCGCCGCCGAAGGCGCGATCGACGCCGCCAACTTGCTCAAGCCAGCCCTGGCCCGCGGAGAGCTGCGCGCGATCGGCGCGACCACACTCGACGAGTACCGCAAGCACATTGAAAAAGACGCGGCGCTCGAGCGTCGCTTCCAGCCGGTGTTCGTCGACCAGCCGTCGGTCGAGGACACGATCAGCATCCTCCGCGGTTTGCGCGAGAAGTACGAGGTTCACCACGGTGTCCGGATCAAGGACACGGCCATCGTGGCGGCCGCCGTGCTCTCCAACCGCTACATCACCGACCGCTTTCTCCCCGACAAAGCAATCGACCTCATCGATGAGGCGGCGGCTCGCCTCCGCACCGAGATCGACTCGATGCCGGCCGAGCTCGATGAGCTGGAACGGCAGATCCGCCAGCTCGAGATCGAACGCCAGGCGCTCAAGAAAGAATCCGATCGAGCGTCAAAGGAGCGACTCGCGGCGCTCGAGAAGCAGCTCGCGGAGCTGGGTGAAAGGCGCACCGCGCTGCGCTCGCGCTGGAATCAGGAAAAAGAAGTCATCACGAAGATTCGCGGCTTAAAAGCCAGGCTCTAAGAGGTGCGCGGCGACGCCGAGCGCGCCGAGCGCGCGAGCGACTTTGCCAAGGCGGCCGAGCTGCGCTACGGCAAGACCGTCGAGATCGAGAAACAGCTGAACGAAGCGAATGCGCGACTCGGGCAGCTGCAGGGCGGTCATCCACTGCTCAAGGAAGAGGTGAGCGAGGAGGACATCTCGCAGATCGTCGCCAAATGGACGGGCATCCCGGTGTCGAAGTTGATGGAGGGAGAGGTCGCCAAGCTCATCAAGATGGAAGAGCGGCTCCACGATCGCGTGATCGGCCAGGACGAAGCGGTGTCAGCGGTGGCCAACGCTGTCCGGCGTTCGCGGTCGGGTCTCTCGGATCCGAACCGTCCGGTCGGATCGTTCATCTTCCTTGGGCCGACGGGAGTCGGAAAGACCGAGCTGGCGCGCGCGCTGGCAGAGTTTCTTTTCGACAACGAGCAGGCTCTGATCCGGCTCGACATGTCCGAGTACCAGGAAAAGCACACGGTGGCCCGGATGCTCGGTGCCCCGCCTGGCTATGTGGGTTACGACGAAGGTGGCCAGCTGACCGAAGCAGTGCGGCGACGCCCGTACTCGGTTGTGCTGTTCGACGAGATCGAGAAAGCGCATCCGGACGTGTTCAACGTCTTGCTCCAGATCCTGGACGATGGGCGACTCACTGATGGCCAGGGACGCACCGTCGACTTCCGCAACACCGTTCTGATCATGACCTCCAATCTTGGAGGGCAGCTGATTCACGAAATGCAGGACCGACCTTTCGATGAAGTCCGCGACGCGGTCATGGGTGTCCTCCGCAACCACTTCCGTCCGGAGTTCTTGAACCGGGTCGACGAGATCATCGTCTTCAAGCCGCTGACGCAAGATCAGCTGGGCGCGATCGTCGACATCCAGCTGGCGAGACTGCAAAAGCGCCTCGACGAACGGAAGATCGTGGTCCACGTCACGGACGCTGCGCGCATGCTGTTGATCGAGCGCGGCTGGGATCCGGTTTACGGCGCGCGGCCGCTGAAGCGAACGATTCAGCGCATGGTGCAGGACCCGCTCGCGATGCTTTTGCTCGAGGGCAAGTTCAACGAAGGTGACGTCGTCCGCGTCGATGCAAAGGCCGGTGAGCTCAGCTTCGAGAAAGAGAAAGCTCGCGCTGCCGCGCCGGTTGCCTGAGCGCTAACTACAGACAGTCCCGGTTGCGGGAACCGTAAGGTGCTCCAGGTATCCGATCTCGGCTGCCTGCGCGCAGCTGCTTTCGTCGTATGAAATGTGGCCGTTGCCTTGACGCGTCAGGAGCACTGATCCGGCGAGCTGCTGATTGACCGAGCGTGCCCAATCGATCGGAGTCGCTGGATCGTCGGTGCCCGCGACCAAGAGGATCGGCGGCGTTCCGGCCGACGTGATCGGCCCAATCTTGCCAGTTGGCTTCACGGGCCAGAATGAGCACTGCAGGTTCGAGTACTGATACGCGGGACCGAACAGGGGCGAAGCGCTGGCGAACTGTTGAGCGAGCGCGTCGAAGGCGCTGACGTCGGCCGGTACTGGATGGTCGAGACAGAAGTTCGACAGGTTGGCGTCTACCGCATTGCTGTAGCTGCCGTCCGGGCGACGCTCGTAGAGAAGATCGGTGAAGGCAAGCAGCAGGCCGCCATTGCCCTGCTCGGCAAGAGTGAGCGCCTGGTCGAGCTCCGACCACGCGATCGGGTAATAGAGGCCGGGCCAGATCACGCCCTGCAACGCGAGCCCATGCGTGAGGAGGCGACTTCCGACGCGCATCGGAGTCGTGTCGAGTCGATTCAGGAAACTCACCAATTTCGTACCCGGGTCGCCCGTTTGCGCGTAGCTGCACTTGGACGATCCCGACTTACGCGCACGGCAATCGGCGAGCCACGCCTGAAGGTTGTGCTCGAGGTTGGTGACCTGCGCGAGCGCCATTTCGTTGGCGGACACGCTCGGATCGAGGACGCCGTCGAGCGTCATGGCCCGAATGTGATTCGGGAAGATGTGCGCATAGTGCTCGCCGATGAACGAGCCATATGAGAAGCCGAGGTAGTTCAGTTTGGTGTCACCGAGCGCAGCCCGAATCATGTCCATGTCTCGCGCGACGTTTGGTGTGTCGAGGTAAGGAAGAATCCGGGCGGAACGCTGCATACATCCCGCAGCGATCGCCTTCATGGCGTCGATCGAAGCTTGCTTTTCCTGTGGATCGTCCAGAACCGAGTCGAGTGAGTTGAACTGGTCCTCCTGCTGGGGGCTCTGACATCTCACAGGCGAGCTCTGGCCGACCCCGCGCGGATCGAATCCCACCAGATCGAACACCCGATTCAGCTCTTGAAACTCCGATGTGCTCTGCGCGAGGAACTGAATCCCGGAATCGCCCGGACCACCTGGATTGATGAGCAGAGAGCCGATTCGGCTCGCCTGGTCGGTTGCGGGTTTTCGATTGATTGCGATCTGAATCGTTCCGCGGTCGGGATTTGCATAGTCGAGTGGGACGGTGACGTTGGCGCATTGAAATCCACTGCCGCAGTCAGTCCAGGTGAGCTTCGCGGGTGCCTTAGGAGTGGGGGAATGAGAGGCGATCGGATTTTTGGGCGCGCAGCTCATGACC
>DATLKH010000101.1:0-2135 GCA_035538475.1 Candidatus Dormiibacterota bacterium
CGGATCCACGATTCGAACAGCTAAGTCGGCTTAGCTACGTCGAGTCCGCCTTGTCGTCTTTCGACCAGTGGTCCTTTTGGTGGTTGCGCGACGGGCCGGCCGCTTGGCGGGTCGCTTGCGCGGTGAGCGCCGGTCCAGCCCTTTGCGCAGGGCCCCGGCGATCGATTCGAAACCTGCTGCGATGGTGCGGATTTGCGCGGGAGAGACGCTCCCGGCAAGCACACCTTTTTCGAGAGCTCCGGAAATTCTCTCGAAGCTGGCGGCGATCTGCTGGAGCTCTGAGTAGATGCCCTCCTCACCGCTCGCGAGCTGCTCGACCAGTTCCGCAATGCGCCGGAGCGACACGACGATCCGGCTGGCATGCGGCCTGTACATGAGCGGAATTGGCACGGCCGGAATCTATCACTTCCCTGTTGTACTGTCACTACCGCGATGGCCGCCCTGCCGGCTGGGATCGTCGCCTTCCTGCTCACCGATCTGGCGGGTTCCACGCACGCCTGGGAAGTCAGGCCCGACGCCATGCGCCAAGTGCTCGAGCAGCACGACCAGATCATCGGGCGCTGCGTCGAGCAGCACGGCGGTGCCCTGGTCGAAGCCGGTCGCGAAGGTGACAGCGTTCTCGCCGTTTTTCAAAACACCGCGGCGGCCGCAAGCGCGGCCCTCGACATCCAGCGCGCGGTGGCCGCGGCGAAGTGGCCGGAGGGCATCATCGTCCGCATTCGCATAGCGCTGCACGCGGGCGAGGCACAGCTCAGGGGAGGCCACTACTTTGGCGTGGCGCTGAACCGCTGTGCCAGGCTGCTGGCCACATGCCACCCGGGGCAGATCGTGATGACAAAGACGGTTCAGGAGATCCTGGTCGATGAGCCACCTCAAGGCTCCGAGCTGTGGGACCTCGGACAGCACCGGCTGAAAGACCTCAAGCGCCCCGAGCACATCTTCCAGCTCGTGGACCGAGACCATCCGGCGCGCTTTCCGCCGATCAGATCACTGCCTCATGAGCTGACCAACCTGCCAGTCCAGGTCACGACTTTCGTCGGCCGTCAAGACGAGCTTCGCCAGCTGCGAAAGCTGCAAGCCAACGCGCGCCTCCTCACGTTGACCGGACCCGGCGGATGCGGAAAGACTCGCCTCGGCCAGGAGCTTGCGAGCGAGCTGGTGTCTGACCAGAAGGACGGCGTTTGGTTCGCAGACTTGACGCCGGTCATGGACCCGCTGCTGGTGGCGCGAGCCGCGGCTTCGGGGCTCGAGCTTCAAGAGCAAGTCGGCCGCACCCCGCTCGAAACTGTGATCGCTTACTGCCGCGATCGGCAGTTGGTGCTCCTGCTCGACAACTGCGAGCACCTCATCGACTCGTGCGCGGCGCTTGCCAAGCAGCTGATCAAATCCTGCCCCGGCGTGGGCATCATCGCCACCAGCCGGGAGCCGCTGCGTGTGCCCGGCGAAACCGTCTGGCGTGTCCCGCCCTTATCGATCCCCGAAGCCACGCGGCTCTTTCTCGACCGGGCGCTGGCGACCTCTCCCACTTACGCTGTGCCCGAGACGAGCCTGCCCTCGGTCGCTCGCCTCAGCGAACGCCTGGACGGCATACCGCTCGCCATGGAGCTGGCGGCCGCACGAGTGCCGATGATGCCGGTCGACGAAATCCTCGACCGGCTCGAGCAAGGCCTTGCATTCCTTGCCGGCGGCGACCGCACCGCGGTGACCCGGCAAAGAACGTTGCAGGCCACGATGGAGTGGAGCCACGGCCTGCTCAAGCCGGCTGAGCAGGTTCTTTTTCGACGCCTCGCCGTCTTCGCTGGGAATTTCACGCTTGCCGCGTGCGAGAAGGTCTGCGCCGAGCCCGACCTGCAGCAGTTGCAGATCGTCGATCTTCTCGGCGAGCTGGTTTCGAAGTCTTTGGTCCTCGCGGTCGACGGCCACTGCCGCCTCCTCGACACCATTCGCGCCTACGCAAATGAACGCCTCGAGTTCGCCAACGAGCGCACTGCGATGCAGCGCCATCACGCGAAATTTTTCTTGCAGCTCGCCGCTTCGAGACGCGCGGGCGCCCTGGCCAAGTGGTTGAACGTTGTCGAAGAGAACCACGACAACTTACGGGCCGCGATCGTGTGGGCGACGCAGACTGATCCGGA
>DATLKH010000102.1:0-7239 GCA_035538475.1 Candidatus Dormiibacterota bacterium
CCAGACGCTTTGCCATCATCCCCGCCCAATGGATTGGCGATCGATCGTATGTTCCGCACCAGGGCCGGCCGCGCCGCCCGCTGGGTCGGGTCCGGATCGCGCCTGCTCCTCTCGGCGATGGCTCCTTGCGCGAACCGGCCCCGGTCGACGAAACTGCTTCCGATGGGCAAAGGACGCGACAAGCAGGGTCGCGAGAAGAAGAAACCCAAAAAGGCAAAGCAGCCGGGCGCTGATCGAGCTCAAAGCGTCGAGTTCAGGCACCACTCGGTGGTGATGAACCAGCCCGACACGCCGACGCGATCGCCCGAGTAGAAGATCCCTGAAAGGCCGCCGCGCCGTTTTCGCGGCGATCGGTTTTCTGGGTGGGTTGCTCGGTGGTCTGCTGGGAGTCGGCGGCGGCTTCGTCCTAGTCCCGCTGCAAGTGCTCTGGACGAACACGAGCCAGCGCAACGCCAACGCCAATTCCCTGATCGCGATCATTCCAATCGCCCTCGCCGCCCTCCCGATCTACTACTTCCGCAAGGGCGCGCCACAGGTCGACTTCAAGGTCGGCCTCTTCCTCGTCATTGGCAGCGTGGTCGGCGCGTTCATCGGTGCACGGGTGCTCCGGCTGATCCCCGAACTGCAGCTCAAGATTGCGGTGGCCGGCCTTCTGGCCTTGATCGGCGTCAAGGAATTGCTGTTTCCGTGAGCTGGCAGGATGCGTTTTTGATCGTCGGAGGCCTGGTGGCGGGCTTTCTCTCGGGCACGATCGGCATCGGCGGCGGTCTCCTGTTCGTGCCGACCATGACGGTGGGCGCGCGAATTTCGCAAGCCGTCGCCCAGGGCACGTCACTGATCGCGATCGTGCCCACGGCGGTCGTGGGCGGAGCGACCCACCTGTGGCAGGGCAACGTGCTCGTCCAGCCGGCGCTCTGGATGGGCGGTGGGGGAGTGTTTGGGGCGGTCGTCGGCGCCCTCGTCGCCCTAGAGGTGCCGGGACCGATCCTGGCCAGGATCTGGGGCGCGTTCCTGCTCTTCAGCGCATTCCGGCTGGCGGCTCAGGCGTACCGAGCCTTCCGCAAGCCGGCCCAACCGCCCGCGACTGAAATCTAGGCGGCTTCTCCTGTTTACAGGCGTTGACTTCACCAGCGGGCGCGGCGTAAGGTGCGTTTCGGCCAAAAACGGTACGTACGAGTACCAAAGCGTTATCACCTCAGGAGCGACCGTAGACGTGATTTCGTTCGAGCTGAGCGACGAACAGCGTGAGATCCGGGACTGGGTTCACCAGTTCGCCGAAAAGGAAATTCGTCCTGTCGCGCACCAGTACGACGAGTCCGAGGAATTCCCGTGGCCGGTCGTCAAAAAGGCGGCAGAAGTCGGGCTTTACGGCGTCGATTTCCTCCAGCAGACCTACGGCGACGGCACCGGGATCATGCCCGCGCTCGTATCGGAGGAGCTGACCTGGGGCTGCGCCGGGATCGCGCTGGCGATTCAAGGCACAGGCCTGCCGGTGGCGGCGATCTTCTCGCAGGGCACGCCGGACCAGATCTCGACGTGGATTCCCGCCTGCTACGGAACCCCCGACAAGCCGGCCCTGGGTGCGTTTTGCGTCACCGAGCCGGACGCC
Source organism: Candidatus Dormiibacterota bacterium (assembly GCA_035538475.1). GTDB lineage: Bacteria > Chloroflexota > Dormibacteria > Dormibacterales > Dormibacteraceae > 40CM-4-65-16. Next base: position 1,610 of record DATLKH010000102.1, read on the forward strand.
GGGTCAGACGTCTCGGCGATGAAAACGCGGGCCATCAGAAAGAACGGTGACTGGGTGATCAACGGCCAGAAGGTCTTCATCACCAACGGCGGCATCGCCGACGTCCATGTCGTGGTGGCTGCGGTCGAGCCGGAGTTCGGTACGCGCGGCCAGGCGAGCTTTGTGGTCCCGCCCGGCACCAAAGGGCTGCGGATGGGCAAGAAGGAAAAGAAGATGGGCATCCGCGCCTCGCACACCGCCGAGGTGCTGCTCGAGGACGTCACCATCCCCGCGGACAACGTGCTTGGCGGCATGGAGAAGCTCGAAGCGAAGATCGCGCGAGCTCGCGAAGGCAAGCACCAGCGTTCATCGGTGGCTTTGAAAACCTTTGAGCTGTCGCGCCCGATCGTCGGCGCGCAGGCGCTGGGCATCGCTCGCGCCGCGTTTGAGTTCGCCCTTCAGTACGCCAAGGAGCGCAAGCAGTTCGGGCGGGCGCTGATCGAAAACGAGGCGATCGCCTTCATGCTGGCCGATATGGCGACGGAGATCGAGGCCACGCGCGCCTTGATCTGGCGGGCGCTGTGGGAAGGCCGCAACGGCGGCGAGTTCACCAGGGCGGAAGGCTCGATGGCCAAGTTGAAGGCCGGCGAGGTGGCGGTGAAGGTCACCGAGCAAGCCATCCAGATCTGTGGCGGCTACGGTTACATCCGAGACTTTCCGGTCGAGAAGTGGCACCGCGACGCGAAGATCTACACGCTGTTCGAAGGCACGAGCGAAATTCAGCGGCTGGTCATCTCGCGCGCACTGGCTGCCAACTGATCGGGTAAGTGATGGCCGTCGCTCCGAGCTCAGACGCTCAGCAGCGACGAGACGCGAGACTCCAGCGGCGGCGCCGGCGGATCGAGGAAGCGGCCCTGGCGTTGTTCGCAGGGCGGGGCTACACGGTCACGTCGGTCGATGACATCGTCACCCGGGCGCGAGTCTCGAAGTCGGCGTTCTACGAGTTTTTCGAGTCGAAGGAGCACTGCTTTCGCGAGATCCTGGCCGAAGAAGGCGGGGCGCTGATCCACGACGTGCTTATGGATGCGGCGAGCGGTCGCGAGCACCACGAGAGGCTGAGACTCGGCATCACGCGTTTCGTGAAGAACTGCTTTGAACGTTCAGACGTCGCTCGGCTTTTGATCGTCGAGTCGGTCGGATTGAGCCCTGAGGTGGAGAGGGTTCGTCATGAGCTGCAGGCTCGATTTGCGGATGCAGTGGCCGAGGAAGTGCGTCACGCCACCTCACACGATGCGTTCTATGCCGACAAGGATCCGGTGGTGTTTGGACGGGCGGTCGTCGGTGCGGTCAGCGATGCGGTCGGCTACTTCCTGACGCATCCGGGATCGGACGCGGACTCGCTGGCGGCGAGCCTGTGCCTGATCTTCGCACCCTAAAGGCTCACCACTCCGAGTAGCGCAGTCCCTGTTTCCTGATCTCCCAGCAGGTGTTCTATTCGGCTGTCGGCGACGACGATGACGTTTCCTGGAGAGATGGCATCAGTTGCGATGACCAGAAGGCCGATGCTTTCCTGCAGCGCCGCGCCCGGAGCCTCATCAGGCGCTTGCAGGACCAATAGCGGATGCGATTCGTAGTTGTGGATTGTCAGCGTCCGGCCGGAAGGGTTGTATTCAACGTTCGAACCGGAAGGATGGCCGGAGGGCTCGCCCCCGAACCGCAGTCCGACGTAGAGCTTTGCTGGTTGCTGGGCGGCGGCCGGCCATATCCGTTCGACGGCTCCCGCGGCACAGGGCCGAGGCACGCCCGCCGTCTGCAACACCTCGCATCGCAATTGCTTCAGCGACGTGGTCGGCTTCGGTGCACGGCCGTTTGAAGGCCAGCTGCCCAGGAAATTGGAGTTGAGGGCGATCGCGCCTCGCGTGTGCACCTCGTGGACCGGAGGCGTCCACGTGGCGGTTTCGAAAATCGCAAGCACGGCGATGGGGATCGCAAACGCCAATCCGATTCCGATGTGCTTGACCATCTAGATCTTCAAGAGTTTCAGAGCCGGCAACGTAACGGCGACACTATCAGCGCCACACCAGCTGCCGAGCGGGTGTACGAATCTTCGCTCCCCAAACGACCTCGAAATCGGTGAGAACGGCTTGGAGAGGCTCTAGAGTCTCGCCATGCCGCAGATTGCGGCGTTGGCAATCCTGGGCGGACTTGCCGCCTTTTGCGCGATCACGCTCTGCGTGGGGATCGCCGCGGGCCGCAGCACCCACGATTGGCAGAAGGCGCCTTTGCTGATCCTGGAACTGGTTCTCCTCGGCGCCATCCTGGTCCTGTGGATGTTCGAAGTCTGGTTTGTCGCCAGGTCTCTGATGGCTGCCGGCCTGGCTGCGTCGCCCGCGTTGATCGTCGCAATTCCGTCCGGCACCGCCCTGGGCGTGCTGGCTGCATACGTGGCGGGCAGGCTCGTCTTCGTCGGTTACGCTGCGACCGGATCGCGAGCGAGATTCCGCCCAGATCTTCTCAACTCGCTATGGATCTCACGCGGTTACAGCTGGCGCCCCCGCGACTTCCGACGGGGATAGGCGGTACTAAATCTTCAAGAGCTTCAGGACGAGCAAGGCAACGGCGACGAGGATCAGCGCCACACCGGCTGCCTGCTCGGATCGCTCCCGAAGCTCTTCGCCGAGCCTCGCGCCGAACCGAATTCCGGCCTGGGCGGCGAGAAACGCCTGGACCGCGATCCAGATCACGACCAGAGCGATCGACAGACCGAGGAGTCCCGCGCTCAAACCAACGGTCAGCTCGTCCAGGCTGATGCTCAGCCCGAGGCTGACGACAGCAAGACCGCGGGCTTGTCCGAGCAGACGCAGCCGTTGCGATTCGTCCTGCTCGTCCTTGTCACGCCGCAGCATCAAAACGCCGGCGACGGCCAGGACGAGGATCGCGCCGTATCCGGCCCACGCGCCGATCAAGCTGCCGATAACTCGCCCGACAAGCAAGCCGACGATCGGCATGGCCGCCTCGAACAACGTGAACACGAGCGCCACGCGCAGACGGTCTTTACGGTCGAGCCCGGCCACGCCGAGTGCGGCGGCAAGTGCGAAGGTGTCGAGGGCAAGGGGTACGAGGAGTCCGGCGCTGACCAAGACCTGGCGCATCTGTGCCCGAAGTGTCCCCGACTTGCACGTCGAACGGCTGTTCGGTACAATCACTTCCGAACATGCGTACGTTAGGGGTCCAGGTCAAACTGCGGCGGCTGGTCCGGATCTACTGCGAGGCCGTCGAGCGGCTCACCTCTGAGCCTTTCGAGATGCGTCAGGCCACCCTGGTGGTCGAGCGACTTCTCGAGCTGGCGGCGGAGCTTCGGGAAGCCTGGCTCGAGGAAAGCCGCCAGAGGCCGCCTGAAGCGGCTCTGGACCGGTTCGTCGCTGATTCGCTGCGATCGATCGAGTTCGCGATCGCCGGGTTGGGCCAGGCTGGGGCCAACCTGGATTTGCTGCGTGGCGATTTCGAAGCTGCCGCGCTGCCCCTGGAGGTTTTCCTGTGCGGTCTGGATACGGTGCCGGCGCTGCAGCGCTCGGCCTAGGCGGATTCGGCGCCTCTGGCGTCATAGGGGCCAAATCAAGGGCGCCCAAAGACCCGTCTGACGCCAAAAGGGCCAAATCCCCGTGTTATCGCGAGCTCATGCTTGCTTTAACGCAAATTATCGAGAGCATCTAGCGGCATCGGGTCGGGCAGCTTGCCTGGCCCTCCCCTCAGTCCAGGGCTTGACGCAGCCGTCCAGGGTCGATCTTGCCTTCAGCGATGACTCGATCCCCGTCGAGGATCACTGGAACGCGCCAGTCGTAGAGATCGTGGAGCCGGTCGTCGGAGTCGACGTCGACCTGCTCCGGCTCGTGGCCGAGCTCCCGAAGCAGCTGGAGAGCTTGGTCGCACAGATGGCAGCCTTGCCGAGTCACCAGGACCAGGCGCACGCTCGGAGCTTAGCCGGGCAAGACCAGCGTCTGCCCCACGTCGATCACCGGTCCCGACAGCCGGTTGGCGCGCTCGATATCGTCCACCCTGGACCGCACGTCATCCGACGGATAGTGCTCAGCCGCGATCGACCAGAGCGTGTCCCCCGGCTGCACCACGACCGTGGTCTCAGACCGCGGCGGTCCGCCGTGCGCCACCACCGCGAAGCCGGAACCGGCAATCAGCAGCGCTCCGACCACGAGGATCGCCCGTCGCGCCCTGGCCGGAAAGCCGCCGGCACGGGTTGCCCGCAATTTCTTGATCCCGTGACCGGCGGCGTACATACGTTCGAGAGCGTATCGAACGGCCGTTCGATTGTCAAGCATCGAACAAAAGTTTGCGCGTCAATGGGCAAAGTGCTAGGATCGGCCCAGGCGTCCCACATCAACGATCTGGAGATGACACAAGAATTGCCTGAAAAACTCTCGGAGCGGCAGACCAAGATCCTCGACTACATCCGCTACGTGACGCGGGTGCGCAACTACCCACCCAGCGTGCGCGAGATCGGCGAAGCCGTGGGCCTGAGCTCCAGCTCGACGGTTCACAACCACCTCAACCAGCTCGAGCGCAGAGGCCTGATCAAGCGCGACCCGAGCAAGTCACGCACAGTGCAGTTGGTCCAGGACGCGGAGATCGACGAGCAGCGCCGCAACGCCGTCTCGGTGCCGATCGTCGGCAACGTGGCGGCGGGCAGCCCGATCCTCGCCGAGCAGAACATCGAGGACTACATCGTGCTTTCTCCGGAGATCGCCAAGGACGGCTTCTTCCTGCTTCGCGTTCGCGGCGACAGCATGATCAACGCCGGAATTCTCGACGGCGACCTGGTTCTGGTCCGGCCGCAGCAGGAGGCGACCAACGGTGCGATCGTGGTCGCGCTGGTCGAAGGCGACGCGACTGTCAAGCGGTTTGAGCGCCACAACGGTCACGTCAAGCTCATCGCGGAAAATCCCGCGTACCAGCCGATCGTCTCCAACCAGGTGAGCGTGGTCGGTCAGGTCCGAGGAGTGATCAGGCTCTTCCGTTAGACACGCCGTCGGTCGAGTACGTCTCGAAGCGGCGCGCGGCGTGGCGAGGCGCCCAGCCCCAGGCCATCGTGCCGGCTGCGACGTACTCGGTACGCTCGACGCCGCCGACTTTGCGCAGCTCGGCGAGCACGCTTTCGCGCCCGTAGGGAACCAGGATCTCGAGGGGCACGGCGTCCTGACGGCTCGCAGCGTCGATGGCGGTCAGCAGTTCGCTTAGACCGGTTCGGTTCGTCGCCGAGATGGGAATCGCGCCCGGATAGCGTGCGGTGAGTGCCGCGACCGCGCGGCGTCGAGTCGCCGGGCCGAGGAGGTCGACTTTGTTGAGGGCGACGACACGCGGCTTGTCCGCCGCTCCGAGGTCACGCAGAACATCCTCCACCGTGGCGGCTTGCTCTTCGACCGCGGGCGAGCTGAGATCCAGCAGCTGCACGACGAGATCCGCCTCCGTCACCTCCTCCAGAGTTGCTCTGAAAGCGGCAACCAGATCGGTTGGCAGCTTCTGGATGAAGCCCACGGTGTCGGTCAGGAGGACCTCGTGGCGGTTGGGAAGACGCACCAGCCGGGTCGTCGGGTCGAGCGTGACGAAGAGCGCGTCCCGCACCGGAACCGTGGCCTGGG
>DATLKH010000103.1:0-2643 GCA_035538475.1 Candidatus Dormiibacterota bacterium
AAGGTGGTCAAGCTCTCGCCCGACGTGGCGTGCGCAGAGACAGCGACGAGGACCTCGACCCCAAGGTCATTAGCCCGTTCGACCCGCTCGACGATCCCGATCTCGGCGTCCAGGACCGACAGCTGAGGATCCTGCTGGCCGGGCATCGGCCGCACCTCCGCGAGGGCCGTCTCCAACGAATGCTGGCGCTGTCTCAGTGCGGCGGATTCGAGGGCGCGGGAGACGTAGGCGGCAAATATGGCGAGCAGCCGCTTTTCGTTTTCGTCGTAGTCATGGGCACGGCCGACGACCAGAACTCCGGTGAGCTGTTCGCCGACCTTGAGCTCGGCGCTGATCGCGGCGCCGCGCCGGCCCGCACTGGTTCCACCGGCGCGGGCGTGCGCGACCACCCGACGATGGCCGGCTGCCGCCAACAGCTCGTCGACGGAATCGTGCGTGAGCGCCCTCGCCGTCTCCGCGGAGCGGGAGTAAAGAAGCTCTTCGGCGCTCGACCCGCCCAGACCCAGGACGGCTTCAGACGAGCGCGTCAATTCCAGGCCAAGCGCGACTGCCTGATCCGCCACGGCGGACTGGTCGAGATCGCCTGCCAGCCCCGAAGTCGCGACCGACAGCCTCTCTATTACGTCGCGCAGTGCCGCATCGAACGGACTCGCGGTTGTCATTCCTTCCCCCGCGACCAATGGAACTTACAAAAGTTTACGACCTGATCCCCGAGGTTAGTCGATGTACCGGCGCGTCATCCGGAATCGAACATTATGATCAGCCAAGGCGCGAATTTGTCGCTGCTTTTGGGGAGATAGACGCGGTTTGATCGATCGAGGGTCGTTGCTGTGGTTCCCCAGTGCCGAGGGCTCTTTTGGCGCTTCCGGCATTCGTCCAGGCACGCTTTGGCGCCTGCAGCGCGGCTCGGCGTCGCCCATCCACGTGCTAATGATCGAAGACGATTCGACGATCTCCGACATGTACCGGGTCCAGCTCGAGCATGACGGTTACCGGGTGACTGTGGCCGCGACCGGCGAGCTGGGCTTTTCGGAGCTCACCGGGTCCGCCCCGAACATCGTGCTCCTCGACCTGCTGCTTCCGGACCGAAGCGGATTCGAAGTCCTGGAGATGCTCAACCAGCGCCTCCCCGGACACCCCCCGGTGGTGATCCTGTCCAATTACGGCGAGCCCTCGATGATGGACCGGGGCCGGGCGCTCGGGGCAGTCGAGTATCTCGTCAAGTCGCGCGTCAGTCCGGCCGACGTCTCGAGCCAGATTCGACGCTGGGTCGAGCAAAGCCGCGGAGGGAAGTCAGGGTACTCGTGAAGCTGGCGGCAGTAGTCGCGCAAGACGTCACAGCAGCCGCCTTCGTCGCCCTCGGCCTGGCGATCACCTTTCAGTGGTTTCGAGAACGGCGACCGGCGCTGGCGATGCTCGCCGGGGCGCTGGACAGCATCGCGCTGGTCGCCCTCATCGGACGTCTGTCGCCCCTTCTGCCCGCGTCGCTTGGGCCTCCGATCAACGTCCTGCTGCTCGCGGCCTTCATGACCTCGGGATATTTCCTCTTGCGGTTCCGCGACACGTTCATACCGCTGAGCGATCGGGCTCGCATGGCTGCCCGGATCCTCCTCGGGGTCTCGATCGTGGACGGAATTCTGCTGGTGACCGTCCTTCAGAACGGTCCGCGCCCAATCGTTTCTCTCGTCCTCTTTGAGTACGTCGGCGCCTGGGCGATCTTCATCGGCGAACCGATCGTTCGCTTCTGGCTGGCCAGCATCAGCCTCCCATCCGTCCAGAAAATCCGCATGCGTTTCCTGAGCGGAGGATTCGCCGTCTGGATCCTCATCGTCATCGTCTCCTCGGTGGCCGGCGCCGCGACTCAAAGTCCCCTCGCGGTCTTGATCACGCAGCTGATCGCGCTGGCGACCGTGCCCTTGATCTATTTCAGCTTCTCGCCGCCGGCTCTGCTCCGGCGCCTGTGGCGGATGAGCGAAGAGAGCGCCCTTCGCGGATCTATGCAGGACCTGCTCATCTTCAGCCCGAGCCGGCAGGCGCTCGCCGAACGGGCCATCTTCTGGGCCGTGCGTCTTGTCGGCGCGACGGCGGGGTTTGTGGTGGACTCGGACGGCAAGATCATGGCGGTCATCGGGATGGACAAATCCGAGGCCGCGACTTTGAGCTCGCGTTCGGAATCCAGCGCTCAAGTCTCTGCGGGTCAGTTGATCACCGCGCCGCTTCACTTGAGCGAGGGGCCTGGCAAGCTGGCTGTGGTGGCTGGGCCGTTCAGCCCGGTCTTCGGTTCCGAAGAGATCGCTCAGCTGAAGGCTTACGCCAACTCCGTCACCGCGGGTTTGGAGCGCGCGCGCGTAACCGAGCGGATGACCGCGATCGAGAAGAACAAGACCCAGTTTCTCAACCTCGCTTCGCATGAGCTGCGTGGGCCGGTGACCGTGATTCGGGGCTACGTCTCAATGCTGGAAGACGGCATGTTGGGCAAGCTAAACGAGCGCGGACGCAAGGCCGCGGCCGTGATGGCGGCGAAAGTCTCCGAGATGAATGAGCTGATCGAAGAGATGATCGATGCAGCCCGCCTCGAAGACGGTGGGCTTACGATGCGATCGGTCGAATTGGACCTTCGTGACGTCGTGCGTGAAGCGACCG
>DATLKH010000104.1:0-4128 GCA_035538475.1 Candidatus Dormiibacterota bacterium
GAGTTCCAGAAGCGCGCCTGGCACAACCTTCTCACTATCCCTTACGGCGAGACGCGCAGCTACGGCGAGCAGGCGAAGCCCATGGGCAACCGCAACGCCTCGCGCGCGGTGGGACTGGCGAACGGACGCAATCCGATTCCGATCGTCGTGCCCTGCCATCGCGTCATCGGCGCGAACGGCTCGCTCACCGGATTCGGCGGCGGACTGGCCGTCAAGCGCTGGTTGCTCGAGCACGAGGCCTTCGTCGCCGCACAGTCAGCCGAGGCTCGTGGGCAGGCGCGCCTCCCCATACCAGTCGCCTGACGGCTTAACTGCCTGACGGCTTAACTGCCTGACGGCTTAACTGGCGGCGGGCGCCTCAGCGGGAATGCCCGCCACCGTTTCGCTCGCCAGCTCATCGACGACCGCGTGGAAGTGTCCGGTCTGCTGGTAGCAGCGCAGCTGCCGGTCGGCGCTGGTTCCCGTCTCCAGCACGCTCAATACGTGTGAGACGGCCCGGCGCGAGCCGAGCTCGTCGACGACATCGTCGACGAAGTCGAGGAGCTCCATAGCCAGGTCGCGCATGGGCACTTCCTGCTGCTTGCCGAAATCGATGAGCTTGCCGTCCATCCCATGCCGGATCGCCCGCCACTTGTTTTCGTTGATCAGGCTCGGCATGTACTTTCGAAAGCCCAGGTTCTGGCGACGCAGCTTGATGAGCTTGGCGCAGATCGCCTGAAAGAGCCCGGCGATCATCACGGTCTCTTCGATGCGCGGCACCGCATCGCACACCCGGAATTCCAGCGTCGGATAGATCGCGTGCGGCCGCATGTCCCACCAGATCTTGCGGCCATTGTCGATGCTGCCCGTCTTGACCAGCAGTTCGATGTAGTTCTCGAACTCGTCCCAGGACGCAAACTCCGGAGGAATCCCGGTGCGAGGGAAGGCCGACCAGATGACGTGCCGGTACGACTTCAGCCCGGTGTTTCGCGCCAGCCAGAACGGGCTCGAGGTAGATAGCGCGAGCATGTGCGGCAGGAAGTAGCGGGCCTCGTTCATGATCTCGATCCGCAGATCGGAGTCGGGAATCCCAATATGGACGTGCAAGCCGAAGATCAGCAGGTTGCGGATCACGTCCTGCATCTCTTCCTCCAGCACCTTGTAGCGGTCCATCTGCGTGACATGCTGTTCCTGCCAGTGGGAGAACGGGTGCGTCCCGCAGGAGACGATCCGCAAGCCCGCAGGCCGCAAATAGGCCGCGATGGCGCCGCGAAGCCGAGCGATTTCGCCCCGAGCTTCCTCGACGTTCTTGCAGATTGTCGTGCCGATCTCCACGACCGACTGCATCATCTCCGCCTTGACCTGCTCGCCCAGGGCCGGCGTCGCCTGCTCCAGCAAGGTATCGATGTGGGAGCGCAGGTGACCCTCCTGGTCGACAATCTGAAACTCCTCCTCGATGCCGATCGTCAGCCAGGAGTCTTCGACACTCATGCCTCGCCCTCGATGATGTAGCTGGGGGCGACACTGCCCGCGCCGCCGGTGACGTTGAGCAGCTCCGACGACGACAGCCGGCTCAGCCAACCGCAAGCGCGGCCGGCGAACAGATAGGGATTCATGTCCATGGCGAAGTCGACGTAGCGGATCCCGTTCGCGACCACCGGAAAGCGCTGCTTCGGAATCGGCACCGCCTCCTGCACGACGTACGATTGCTCGAGCGACGACGCGACCGTCCGATTCCATTCCTCGCTCGACACCGTCCAGCCGAGGACGACGCCTTTACCGCCGTACTCGTCGTTCGGCTTCAGCACCAGCTCCTTCGCATGCTCGGCCACGTATGCCGGAAGATCGTCGATCACCGTGCCGTTACGCGCGGTCGGCCCGGGCCGCATCTTGCGCGTCCACGGGATATGCATCGCGATCGCCCGCCGCTGCGCGGGCGTGTACAGATGCGCATAGCGATCGTCGGACAGCAGCGCCAGGGACATCTTTTTGTGCAGCAGCTTCGCGCGGAAGGTGTTGAGCACGCAGACCGCGCCGGCGAGGTAGGCATCGCGCAACGGCCGGCCTTCCGCCTCGTGCTGCAGCAACTCGCTCGTCAGCACCCGGCGGTAGACGAGGTTCACCGGCTCGCCGCTCGCGTACAGCGTCCCTCGCCGGAACTCCAGCGACGCGGGATCGGTGATGACCGTGCGGATGCCCTGATCGCTGAAGAAGTCGCGGAACAGTTCGAACTCGCGCGTCGTCGGCAGGCCGGTCCAATCGATGATCGCCACCACCGGCGTCTGCGCCCGACCCCAGTCCTGGAAACCTTTCAGCATGGCGCGCAGCTGCCGGGTGCGCAGCGGAAGGGCACGCAGCTTGAAGCGCCGTCGAAAGGCGCGCATCACGGGCAGGCGCTCGAACACCCGGATCAGCTGGTCGTTGTAGGCCATGCCGGCGGGCGACTCCGCGTTGTATTCGACGAAGCGCAATCGATCGCTGAAAAACCCATCGATCCGCGACGACGTCGACGATGCCGCGGCCCCCGGATCGGCCAGCGCCAGCTGCTCTTCCTCGGGTTGCAGATCGAGCTCGCGCCGGAGCGCCGCATCCTCGAGCAGCGAGCGCTCGAGTCGTTGAAACGCGCCATAAATCGCCTGGGACGCAGCCACCGCGTCGTCGTAGCGACGCCGGTCGACGAGCTGCGGCCGGAGCGTGATCGAGACCGGGCGATCGCCAAACACCAAGCGCTGTTTCTGCTGGCCCTCTTGCAGGAGTTCGGCGCTGCGGTTGGCAATCGCGTCGCTCTCCAGCAGCTCGTCATAGACTGCCACGGGATCGTTCGCGCCCTTCATCGCTCCGCAGTCACCCATGGCGCCTGCTCGTCGCCGATGAATCGCCACCATCGGTGCTCGTTGACCCAGGGCGGCGTGTCTTCGCCGCGCGCATAGCGGAGGACGAGCGCGGTCATCTTGTCGATCACCCAGCGAAACGCGTCTTCCTTGATCGAGAAGTTATCGAAGTCCGGCGCCGGATTCAGAAAATCGATCGCATACAGGGTGCCGTCGCGGACCGCAAACTCGACCGTGTCCATGTCGTAGCCGAGCGCCTGCGTCAGCGTGACCGCATCCCGCACCGCGGCGCGTGCGAGCTCGCCTTCGGCCGGCGCACCGTAGCGCGCCATGAATTCGGTTCGCGGGTTGTAGTGCATCGGCAGGATGTCCTGTCGCCCAATGCAGATGCAGCGCAGGTAGTCCTGCCAGTCGATGAACTCCTGCAGGATCATCGTCTTCTGGCCGGTCGTGTCATATGCCCGGATCAGATCGTCGACCGAGCCGACGATATGGACGTCCTTCCAGCCGCCGCCCGTGTTGGGCTTCAGCACGGCCGGCAGTCCGGTGTAGCGGACCAGCGCCTCCCAGTCGATCGGGTACCGAAGATTTCGCAGCGACCGCTCGCGGTCGATCTCGGGAATGTAATCCTTGTTCGGCAGGACCACCGTCTTCGGCACCGCGACCCCGAGCTTGCGGGCCAGCGTGCACTCGAAGAATTTCTCGTCGGCCTGCCACCAGAACGGGTCGTTGATGACGGCGCACCCCAGCAACGCCGCACTCTTCAGGTAGGCGCGGTAGTAGGGCACTTCGTGCGAGATCCGGTCGACGATCACCGCGTAGCCCGGCGGCTCCATCTCCTCGCTGCCGCCCAGCTCCACCAACTCCGCCCGGATACCGTCGGTGCGCCCAGCCTGGTTGACGGCGTCGAGGAAGGGCCCGGGGAAGGTGTTCTCCCGGCCAACCATCAGGCCGACGACCTTTCGGTCAGACATAGCGGCGCATCATCTCTATCCAGTAGGGCCAGTCGTGCGCCCATCCGGACCAGATGTCCAGCCAGGCATCGACCGACTTTTCGCGCAACAACGTTCCAATCCGCACCGACTCCGCCACATTCGGGTCATATTCGCCGCTGGCGATCACCTTCTTGACGAAGCGGCGCATCGGTGCCAGAAAGCGCTCGTCGGTCAGGCCCGGAAGAAAGGCGACCGGGTTGGTGAAGTAGACCTCGTCATCGAAATAACCGTCCATCCAGTGGCGGGTGTCGTACGCCCCTGAGAGGCCGACGAAGCCGCTCACCCGGTCGGGATGCCTAAGCGCCAGCAGTACCGAATGTAAG
>DATLKH010000105.1:0-6258 GCA_035538475.1 Candidatus Dormiibacterota bacterium
ACCTTCGCCGTATTACTCGTCCACGCGCCGCTTCCGAAACGCCGTCTACCTGCGGGTCGAAGAGATCGAAGGCGCAGAGCAGGCCGATATCGACTCGCTCCGTGAGTCGGCGCGGAAGTTGAACTCGTCCCGTTTGATCGACTACGACAGAGTCTTCACACTCAAGAACCAAGCGCTGGAACGCGTTTTCAAAGTCTCGCCGAATCCACAAGGATTCGAAGGTTGGGTCCGGCGCCAGGGAAGGTCGCTGCGTGACTTCGCTCTGTTCAACGTTTTGTGCGAACTGCACGGACCCGCCTGGCGAGGCTGGCCCAAAGACGTCCGCCATCCATCAGCCGCGGCCGGGCTGGATCGGGCTCGCCAGCAGCATGCGGAGCGCATCGACTACCACCAGTGGCTGCAGTTCCACCTCGACCGCCAGCTGGCGCGGGCGGCCCGGCAGGTGAAGCTGATCACCGACGTGCCTGTCGGTTTTGCGTCCGACGGTTTCGACTCGTGGCGCTGGCAGGACTTCCTGGCGCCCGGGATGCGCGTGGGCGCACCGCCTGACGAGTTCTTTCGCGACGGCCAGGACTGGGGCCTTCCCCCGTTCAACCCATGGCGCTTCAGCCATGCGCACTGGCAACCGTTCATCGATGCGATCCGCGGCGCCGCGAGCCATGCGGCGGGCGTCCGGCTCGATCACGTGATGGGCCTTTTCCGATTGTTCTGGATTCCCGATGGCATGCCCGCTTCGCAGGGCGCCTACGTGAAGTACCCGGCGACCGCTCTGCTGCGGCTCCTCGCCGCGGAGAGCCGTCGCGCCCGCTCGTTCGTCATCGGCGAAGACCTGGGACTGGTCGAGCCGCTCGTCCGCAGGCACCTGCAGCAGATCGGTTCTCTCTCATACCGGCTTGTCTGGTTCGAGAGCGCAGACCCCGCCCGCTGGCCGCACGATGCAGTCGCGGCCGTCGGCACGCACGACCTCCCGACGATCGCCGGAATCTGGACGCGCAGCGAACCGGAGCACCGTCTCCACCACCTGCGCCAGAAGCTCGTCGACCTGACTCATCTGCCAGACGATGCCCATCCGGTCGATGTCGCAGTCGCCGCGTACAAGCACCTCGCTGACGGTCAGCCGCGCATCGTCCTGGTTTCGCTCGAGGACGCGCTGGGCGTCCATGAAAGGCCTAACGTTCCAGGCACCATCGATGAATTCCCCAACTGGCGTCAAGCACTGCCCCTCGGCATCGAGGGGATCGAGCACGCCGAGGGCGTGCTGCGGATCGCTGCCGAGATGAAGTCCGCGGGGCGATGAAGAGTTTTGCCCCGGTGGGCAATGGCCGCGTTCTCGCCTATGTGATGGGCGATGACATGGCTTATGTGCGAGGCACCAACGTTCTGCGCGTCCTCGACCAAGGCATGGAAAAGCGCTACGCCGCGGTGGGCGACGACATCATGGTTGCAACGCAGCTCCAGGGTTGGCCGGCGCAGTTCGACCGGCCGCCACTGGGGGGCGCGACGCGAGCCGCGATCGTCCAGAAGATTCCGGACCTCGCGGACCCGGACGCCGTAACCGAGGTCTACGCGCGCAGTGTTCTGGTGCTCGCGCTGCACCAGGACCGGTCGGGCGCCTTCATCGCCGAGCCTGAGGACGACGTGCTGATCGCGCACGCCATGGACGTGTGCGGCGAACGCGGTGCGTCCGAGGCATTCTTCGAGTGGGCGATCGAGAACCGAGATCTCGACGGGCTCTTGATGTGGGGCCTCGAGCAGCATCTGAAATTCGCTCACAGGTCTTCTGTGCGCGAAAAGGTCGAGCGCCTGAAGGACGGTCCGGGGCCGGAGCTGGCCGCTGCACCGCCGGAGCTTCCGCGCGATGGGATGAAGGAGATCGCGGATGCGCTGCGCCGGCGTTCGCCGCTCGACCTTTTCGTCAATGAGGACGGTATCGACCTGCGCGCTCACGCGCGGTTTCTGCTGGCCGTGCATTCCGTACTGCCCAAGCCGCGGCGCGGTGAGGATTTCTTCTTCGAGCATCAGGCGCTCGTGCAGGAGATCCGCCGCTCGCGTGCGCTTTACGGCGGTGCCTTCCACAGCGGCCTCGCGGCACTGGGCGAGGATCCAACTCTGGACGTCGAGGTCCGGGCGGACCTGCAGCCCGTGGAGATCCTGATGGAGCACGCCGCGGATGGGCGCTACAGGTTGAAGGTCGAAACCAGCAAAGGCGACATTTGGGCCTCGGATTCGGACCCGCGACCGGACGGTCAGGAGTTCGCCTTCGGCACCGCGGATCCGCCCCCGGATTGGGTCGCGGATGCCGTGATCTACCAGATCATGGTCGACCGTTTCGCGCGCACGGATGGCGCGCTGCTCGCGCCCGGATCGTCGACGGCGCTTTACGGCGGCACGCTCGACGGCATCACCGAGCACCTCGATCACATCGCCTCCCTTGGCTGCAACGCGATCTGGCTGAGTCCGGTTCACCAGAGCCCGTCGCACCACGGGTACGACCACGAGGACTACTTCAAGATCGAGCCCCGTTACGGAGGCGAAGCTGGCGTGCGCCGCCTGATCGACGCCGCCCATTCACGCGATATGCGCGTGGTCATGGATTTCGTACCCAACCACACGGGCCGCGGCCACCATCTGTTCCGGGAAGCCCTCGCCATGGACGCGGATGCGTCCGAGTTCTTTCGCTTCTGGCAGTGGCCGCATTACTACCGCTGCTTCTTCGACGTCATCACGCTTCCAGAGCTGGACACCGGGAATCCGCGAGTCCGCGAATATCTCGTATCAGCCGCGCGCTACTGGGTGACCGACTACGGCGCGGACGCCCTGCGCTGCGATCACGTGGCGGGCGTAGATCCTGCCTTCTGGGTCGAGCTCCGTCAGGGCTTGCGCGCGGTCAAACCGGATGCGCTCGTCCTCGGGGAGGCAACCGCGAATTTCGACTGGCTGGCTCGCTACAAAGGCCGGCTCGATGCCATATTCGACTTCGATTTCGCGCACATGGCGAGACAGACCTTTGCGAAAGGCAAGGTCAGTGCCCGCGACTTCGCGAAATGGCTCGACGAGCACGAGCGCGCATTTTCCGGCCTTGCCTTGGCGACCCTCCTCGACAACCACGATATGAACCGGTTCCTGTGGATGGCGGGCGGCGACACGCGTCGCTTGAAGCTAGCGGCCACTCTGCTGATGACGCTCCCGGGTATGCCGGTGATCTACTACGGCACTGAAGTCGGCTTGAACCAGCGCTTCGACGGCGCGATTGAGAACGCCGAAGCCCGTCTACCGATGCTGTGGGGCAGCGACCAGGATCGCGACCTGTTGGCGCACTTTCAGCGCCTGGGCCGGCTGCGGCGGGAGTCGGCCGCGCTGCGTCGAGGCACGCGGCGCACGCTGCACGCGGACGATGAGCTGCTGGTTTACGAGCGAGCGCTGGCTGGCGAGCGACTCGAGATCACTCTGGACCTGGCCGCGCTACGTGGGTCGGTCGTCGACCACACCGGTCGCGATCGCCTTGCCCAGGATGATCGCCTCGGCGTGGGCCCAAACTAAAGGCCGAGCCGACCCGGTGGGATCGCCGCCGTCCTCCCAGACCTGCTCACCGATCAGATCGTCCGGCGAAGTCGCGATGGGTGGCTGGGTCAGCCGGCGCCCTTCGATGACGTCGTAGACGCCGCGCTCTAGCGAGAGCAGCGGCCACGGATGCCCGACCCCCGGCGGCGCCGAGCCCGCGTTCCTCTCTCCGTAACCGTCATGCGGATACCGGTACCACATGGGATTCCCGCCGACGGCTGTCGAATCATGTCCATCGACTACCGCGATCGTCGCGACGATCCGTGGATCGTTCGCAGCGCGAACGCCCAGGCGAACCAGCTCGAGGTAGCTCGGATCGACGATCTCACGTTGATCCCACACCCCGCCACCGTTCGCGATATTGATCGGCTCGGCCGTATCGGGTTTTCCATCCGGCGAGATGCGGATGTAATAGCCCGAACCGTAAGGACCTGTGTGTGTGAACGTTTCCGATTCCAGCTCCGTATCCCAGCGAGCCGCGGTCTCGCGCATCTTTGCCGCATGGTCTGGATTCACCATTCGCGCACCGGCGCGTAAGGCCGCAACTTCGGTCGCGATGGTCGCCGGCGAGTACCCGCTTGCTTCCTCCCATCGCTCTTGCTGGGTCGCGGGGCCGTTGGCGATCAGATAACCGGCCGCCCTCTCGATATCCGGACCGGTCGCCCGGCCGGCCAAACGGACTGCAAGCAAAATCGCGTCGGCCGTTTCGTCGAGCTGCTGGCCAGGCCACACAGGTTTGCCTTCGAGATCGGTGTTCTGGGGCATGCTCCCGTCGGCCTGCTGCTGCTTGCCCATGAAACGCAGGACGTCATATGCGGTCGTCGTATCTCCTGCAGCGAGCAACCCGCTGGCAGCGTGATAGAGGTCGCGCGGCCAGACTTTGCGGTAGCCGACGTCGCTGTTGTCGTCGGGCGCGGTGTCACCCCAAGGCTGCGCGAGGGACGCCACGATCGCGCCGGGGTGTAGCTTATCCTCGGCCATCTTGATCACCTCGGCGTTGTGGTAGAACGACGTCGTCGCTCCGCTGTAAGGCGTGAGCTGCGCGGCGTACTGCCGCCACCCGTCGCGATAAGCCGCGATGATGCCGGCCGCCCCCCTCTTCAGCGCCGCGCCCAGTGCAGCGTCGGCGGCCGCCCGGCTCGGCCCGAACGCCAGGTAGGAACTCCAATCCGATCCGCTCGCGTTCAACCGCCAGGTCAATGTCACTCGGCCCGGTCCCGCCTGACGGAAGCGACTGGTCAGCCGGTCCTGATGCAGCTGGTCGTAGCCGTCGCCATGTCCGAGGTAGCCCGCCGTGTCCGTGCCGATGTCACCGCCGATCGCGAGCCACACGTCCTTTTTATGGACGTAGGCGCGCGAACCATCGAAAAACGCGATCTGGCCGGAGCCTGTGCCAACAATGTGGGGGACCAAGTACCCATACACCATCAAGTTCGCGCCGCCGCTCACGTGGCCCTGCAACACCACCACTGGCCGTTCGGGATCGGTCGCGATGTCCGTGATGAGGCTGAAGTGGTGCTGCTTGTCCTCGACGGTCAGCTGGTAGGTGAGCGCACGATCATCGGTCACGCGAGAGGTGGCATCGCCTTGGACGGCGGCGTCGAAGAAGAAGCTCGAGCCATCGGTCACGAGATAGTCGAGCTGGCGCAAGTTGTCGACGTCGACGGTCGGATACAGGAGATCGGCAAGCGTTCCGTGCACGGCCGTGAACCAAACGTTGGACTGACGGCTGTTCGCGGTCCCGATCGCGTCCTTGTTGCCGGGGGTCCAATGATCGCCAACCACATTCGCGGTCGGGGCCACATCCGCGGTCCATTCACTCACCGGCCGAAGAAGAACGATGACGGCAATCGCGAGCACGGCCACGACCAGACCTGCGGCGATGACGGCCGAGTGGGTTCGGGAGCTCAGCCTTTTACGGAACCGACGGTCAGGCCGGAGCGGAAGTATTGCTGCAAACCGAGGAACAGGACAACCACTGGAATCGAAACGATGCAGGAAGCGGCCGCGAAGTATCCCCACGGAACGCGATAGTCGTTCTGCAATCCCCACAGCCCGACCGGAACCGTGTAGCTATCTTCGTTGAAGAGGAGCGTCTGCGCCATCACCCATTCGTTCCAAGCCGTGAGGAACATCAGGAGCGCAGTCACGGCAATGGCCGGCAGTGACAGAGGCAGGATGATGCGAATGAAAGCTTGCGTGATCGAACACCCATCAATCAACGCTGCTTCGTCCAATTCGCGTGGGATAGTGTCGAAATAGCCCTTGAGGTTCCAGGTGCAGAACACGAGCGCCTGCGCAACGTACGCCAGCACCAATCCCAGCGGCGTTCCGATCAGCCCGATCGTCTTGAGAATCACGTAGATCGGAACCAATGCGAGCGCGGTCGGAAACGCTTGAATCGCGAGCAGCAGGATCAGGGTCATGCGTTTCCCGGTGAAGCGAAACCGCGCAAGCGCATACGCCCCGGTCGCCGAGCCCGCGAGTCCGGCCAGCATCGTCGCGACGCCGACGCCAATGCTGTTGCGGAGCCACGTCGGGAACGGGACCTCCGGCGTGTTAAACAGGTACCTGAAGTTGTCCCACGTTGGGTGGTCTGGCCAGACGCTCAGCGTCAAAGAGTAAAGCGACTGCCCTGGCCGGAACGCCGCCTGCAGCACGAAGTAAGCCGGAAACAGCGCGAAGATCACCATCGCG
>DATLKH010000106.1:0-2281 GCA_035538475.1 Candidatus Dormiibacterota bacterium
CAAGCCCTGATCCAGCCTCTCGCGTTCGGCGCCTACCTCGGTGATCTCCAGGAGAGCTACATGCGCGCGGCGCACCGGCTGGCGCAAGGCCTCGATCCCTACGACTTGTGCAAGAACATGGGCTGTCTCGAGCCCACGGGACCGCAGTACGTCATGCCGCCCACTCTCGCGTGGCTGCTGCAGCCGCTCGTCGGGGTCGACAGCCGCGCGATCACCGTTGGCGCGATCCTCCTGCTCAACGCGTGCGTGTTTCTGTTTCTGTTCTTCGTGCTCCGCACGCTGGCGGTTCGCGACTGGCAGCTGGTGACATTGCTCGTTCTGATCACGCTGAGCTTCGAGCCGGTGATCGGCAACATCGACGAAGGGCAGGTCAACCCGGTACTGCTGGCGTTGTCGGGTGTCTGGCTGTGGACCTGGGTGCGCGACCGATGGTGGGGCGGCATCGCCATGGGCGCGGCGGTCGCCATCAAGATGATCCAGGCTCCGGTCGGCCTGTTGATCCTATGGGCGCGGCGCTGGCCCATGGTGATCGCCGCGTCGGTCACTGGGCTGGTGCTCTGGCTCGCGCCCGGTCCGGGCTACGTGTTCGAGTACCTGACGTCGGTGTTTCCGTCTGTCGATCAGGGGACGGGCCTTTACGAGAACCATTCGCCGGGCGGGACCATCACCAGGCTGTTCTCGCCCGACACGTTTGCCGGCGCCGTGCATGGCAGCCCGCCGGCAGCGCGCCTAATCACCATCGTCATCTCACTCGCGGCGCTTATCCTCACCTTTCTTGTTCTGCGCAAACCAGCGCAGTCGGCTGCCGGCAGGAGGCTGGAAGCCGCGGCCATCGTGGCTGTCACTCCAATCGTCACCAGCTACTCCTGGGGCACGCATCTCGTGCTCCTTCTCTTGCCGATGCTCGTGCTGGTCGCGTGGTCGATTCGAAGGCGCGATTGGACGGTGTTGTTGTTGATCGCGGCCGGCTACCTGCTGCTCGGGCCCGCGCACAAGGGGATGCAGGTCCTGCTGGTCAGCGGCTACTCGAACCTAGTGGTTCTGCGCTTGCTTGCGGAGCTCGGCGTGATTGGAGTCGTCTCCATATGGATCGCATCGCTCCTTGCCGTCCGCCGCGAGCAAAAAGCCCCTGTGGGAGAATCAAATCCTTCGGCCGCGTAATCGAGGGGGATGAATCGGGATGGCACTCAACCCTGACGTCAGCTTCACGTGGATCGGCCACGGGACATGGAAGGCGCGCAGCGCGAAAGGCAAAGAGATCCTCATCGACCCGTGGGTCATGGGCAACCCTGCTGCGCCCGAGACACTGAAGACCGTCGACAAGTGCGACCTCATGCTCATCACGCACGGACATTTCGACCACATTCACGACTCGGTCGAGATCGCGCGCAACACCAAACCGACGATCGTGTGCAGCCACGAGATCGGCGCGTGGCTGCAGACCAAGGGCATCGACGGCGAAAAGATCGTGGCGACCAACAAGGGCGGCACGGTCGACATCGACGGCATCAAGGTCACGCTCGTGCACGCCGAGCACACGTGCGGGATCACCGATGACAACGGCGCGATCATCTACGGCGGCGAGGCTTGCGGCCTGGTCATCGAGTTTGAAAACGGTTTCCAGGTCTACTTCGCCGGAGACACGGACGTGTTCGGCGACATGGCTCTCATTGCAGAGCTCGCGAACTTCGAGGTCGCGTTCTTGC
The DNA here is from genome assembly GCA_035538475.1 of Candidatus Dormiibacterota bacterium. Classification (GTDB taxonomy): domain Bacteria; phylum Chloroflexota; class Dormibacteria; order Dormibacterales; family Dormibacteraceae; genus 40CM-4-65-16. Next base: position 1,707 of record DATLKH010000106.1, read on the forward strand.
CGATCGGCGACTTCTACACGATGGGCCCGAAGCGGGCCGCCAAAGCGGCCAAGCTGCTGGGCGTCAAGACCGTCGTGCCGATGCACTTCGCCACCTTCCCGATCCTGGTCGGCCGCCCGGACCAGCTCCAAGAGCTTGTTGGCAAGTCCGTCAAAGTTTTGAACGTCAAACCCGGCGATACTGTTTAGCCCGTCTAGATAAGTTCAAATCGCAGTCCGAGCGTCTAATCTCTCGCGCGGAAGCACGTGCGAGATGTAATCGGCGCTCCGGCAGGCTGGCTGGCCCGCGCCATCCGGGACAAGAACCTGTCCTCGGTCGAGGTGGTCCGCGCGCACCTCGAGCACATCCACACCGTCAATCCGCGCCTCAACGCCGTCGTTTTCGCCACCGCGGAAAGCGCCATCAAGGACGCCCGCAATGCCGACCGAAGGGCGAAGAGCCGCCACGCGGTCCTCGGCCCGCTTCACGGCGTGCCGTTCACCGCCAAGGACATCTTCAACACCGCCGGCATTCCGACGACCGCCGGCCTGCGCATGAGGAGCAGCAACATTCCCGACCACGACGCGACCGTGGTG
>DATLKH010000107.1:0-5704 GCA_035538475.1 Candidatus Dormiibacterota bacterium
GAGCAGGACTTCACGCGGCTCCAGAGAAACGAGGTCGAGGTGCTTGATGCGAGCGAACGCTCCTTGCGGGGCGCTTGCGACCGACGCATTTTGCGTGACCGTCGCAACGGTCATCGCGACCCGCTCGACCATCCCCTGCACGTCGGCAGGTGCCGAGCGAAGCTCGCCCTCGATGTAAGTGCGGATCTGATCGGGGATGGGCTCGAGGTCCATCAGGAAGTCGACGAAGTACCGGTAGCCGGAGTCGGTCGGCACGCGACCGGCGGAGGTGTGCGGCTGGGTCAGGTAGCCGAGGTCCGCCAGGTCGGCGAGCTCGCTCCGGATGGTCGCCGAGGAGAGGTTGACGAAGTACCGGCTCTGCAAGGCCTGAGAGCCCACGGGCACGGCGCTGGTGGTGAACTCGTGGACCACCGCGCGAAGGATCGCCTGCTTCCTGTTCTCCATCTCGCTTTCAGCACTCTACCGCGTCGAGTGCCAAGTCAGACTACCGCGGAACCAAAACCTCGGTGAGTCGCGACTGTCAGGCGATTCCGCGTCCCCGGGCGCAGCTTTCACAGGACGGCGAGGGCGATCTGGTTGTGCAGGTCCATCCCGCGTCGCGTGGGCACGACCCGGCCGTCGCGGCGCTCGATCAAGCCGGCGCGCTGCAGCCCGGTCAGCTCGTGGTCGAATCCGGCCGGCGCGGCCACGCCTTCGGCGGTGCGCAGGCCGAGCATCAAAGCTTCGGCCGCGGTCATGCGGGCATCGAGCTCCTCGCCGCCGGCTTTGGGCGCCGGCACGTGCGCGATGTACTCGCGTGGACGCGCGACATTCCACCAGCGCCAGGCGGTCGTCGGACCCTTCGCGTACGTGTGCGCTCCCGCACCCGCTCCGTAGACCGGCCGGCAACGCCAGTACGCCTTGTTGTGACGCGACTCGAAACCGGCATGCGACCAGTTGGAGACCTCATAACGCCGGTAGCCGGCCGCGTCCAGCACGTCGGTGGCTGCGTCGAGCTGGTCCCACTGCAGGTCTGAGTCCACCTCCGGCACGCGACCCTCGGCGCGCCGGCGATGAAGAAGCGTGCCTTCTTCGAAGGACAGGCAGTACGTCGAGATGTGATCAGGCCCAAGATCGATCCCACGGCGCAGCGTTTCGAGCCACGTGTCGAGGCTCTGATAGGGAACCGCGTAGATCAAATCGATGCTGATGTTCGAGATGCCGCCGGCCCTTGCCAGCTCATATGCGCGAGTCGCCATCGCCGCATCTGTCTTGCGCTCCAGAACGGCGAGCGCGCGCGGGTCGAACCCCTGGACGCCCAGGCTGAGACGGTTTACCCCGCCTTCGATCCAGGCTGCAAGCTTGGCTTCGTCGGTGCTGGCGGGATTGGCTTCGAGCGTGACTTCAGCGTCGGGGGCGACATTGAAGTTGGTCCGGATGAAACGCAGCAGGCGCGCAATGAGCTCAGCGGGCAAGAGGCTCGGCGTGCCTCCGCCGAGATAGACAGTGTCCAGCTCCTGAAACGGATAGCGCTCACGTGCGAAAACGAGCTCCCGCTCGAGCGCGTCGACGTAGTCCGGCATCAGGCGATCCATTCCCGCGTATGCGTTGAAGTCGCAGTACCCGCACTTGTGCTTGCAGAAAGGGATGTGAACGTACAGGTGCCGGAAGGCTTGAAGCTCGGAGGGGCTAGACACCTTTGATGGTGTACCGCTGACCCCGCGCCGCTTCGAGCTCTTTCCGCAAATAGTGGACCGCCTGGGGATCATTGGGAACGAGTTCTTTGATCCGCTCCGCCATTCGGTCTTCGACCCGTCCGATCTGCCGCCCGATCTGCTCGACGTTGGCGTTCTGGCTGCGATAGCGCTCCCGCTTTCTCCACAGCCGTGCGTGCTCGTCGCGCAGGTCCGCGACCGAGTGCCGAACCTGACAGTCGAGGCAGCGCCCGTCGCGCATCTCGGAGCTCGCGACTTGCTTACCGCAGTCGCGGCAGAAAACGAGGATGGAGCTCATCAATCCCCACCAAATCCGAGGCTGCGCCGCGATTTGGCGGGGGCCCCTGCTTCTTTGATGTCGATCACCACCGCGTTACTCAATTGCCGCAAGCGCTCGGGCTCAATCTCGAACACGGAGTCCGGCCGGCCGGCCGCGGCCCACACGGCGCCATAGCCCATCAGATCGCGATCCATGTAGACGGGAACCGCGGTGGCATGTCCGAAGGGCGGCACTCCGCCGATCGAGTAGCCCGTCGCCGTGCGAGCCATCTCGGCGTCGGCTTTTCTCAGCGGGCTTCCGGCCACCGCGGAAAGCTTTGATTCGTCGACGCGATTCGCGCCGCTGACAAGCGCCACGACCGGGCTTCCGCCCGCGACAAAGACCAGAGACTTGACGATCTGGCCGAGCTCGCAGCCCACCGCTCGAGCGGCGTCCACGGCGGTGCGTGTGCCCTCCGGAAATGTTTTGACCGTCACTCCGAAGTCAGTGCCGGTAAGCCAGGTCTCGAATCTGCTCACGCGTAAAAGATAGGATCGATCAATGGCGGCCCAAACGCGCGTCGTCGTCACCGGAGCTGCCGGATTCATCGGCTCGCATCTCTGTGAGCGTTTGCTTGCCGACGGCCACGAAGTCGTCGGTATCGATGCGTTCAGCGACTACTACGACCGTGCGCTGAAGGAGCAGAACCTCGCGCACGCGCGCACCAACGCGAAGTTCGCGCTCGAAGAACTGGATCTCGTGGATGGGGACCTGCGCGCGCCGCTTGCGGGCGCGAAGGTCGTCTTTCATCTGGCCGGTCAACCGGCGGTCAGACCCAGCTGGGGTCGAGAGTTCGATCGCTACGTGCGTGACAACATCCTTGCCACTCAGCGCTTGCTGGAAGCTTTGCGTCAGATCGAGCTCGACCGGCTGGTCTTTGCAGGCTCCTCATCGGTCTACGGCAACGCCGAGGTGTTTCCCACCAAGGAGACGACGCTGCCCCAACCCATCTCTCCGTACGGCATGACGAAGTTGGCGGCGGAGCACCTGACGATGGTGTACTTACGCAACTTCCGAATCCCGGCCGTTTCGCTGCGCTATTTCACCGTGTACGGTCCGCGGCAGCGACCCGACATGGCCTTCTCACGCTTCATGCAAGCGCTCGCTGACAACGAGGAGATCGAGGTCTTCGGCGACGGCGAGCAGACGCGCGAATTCACGTATGTGTCGGATGCGGTGGATGGAACCGTGAAAGCCGCTCAGGCGGATGTCGTCGGACAGATCGTCAATCTCGGCGGCGGCAGTCGGGTGACTGTGAACCGCGTCCTCGACACGCTTCAAGAAATCAGCGGAATGAAAATTCGGCGGCGCAATCTTCCCGCCGCGCCCGGCGACCCGCGTCACACAGGAGCCTCAATCAACCTCGCGCGGGAGCGGCTTGGCTGGGAGCCACGGGTGGCTCTGCATGACGGGCTCAAGGAGCAGTGGGAGTGGTTTCGCGCCGCTCGGCAGTCGACGGCGACGCAGCGCACGACGCGAAACTAGCCGCCGAGCACCATCCTCCACGAGCTGGCGACGCGGCCCATCGGAGTCTCGCACGCCCTGGACGCTGCTTCGAGCTCGGCCGCGGACCGACAGATCATCACCGCCCCGGTGCTCCCGGAGCCGAATGCGGCGATGTATTGGCCTGACAGATCGTCATAGTTGAAGTAACCGCCGGTCGAGTCGAGGTTTGACTTGCCGATGAACTGGTCCAGCCAGTCCTTCGCGCCGCTTGATCCCGAAAAAGTGAATGCGGCGGTTTGCACTTCCATGTGCGTGTCGGCGTTGAGCGCGTAATCGCCGAAAACAAAGTCGTTCGCACCCAGGCCCTTGAAGATGTTTTCGATGTTGGTCGGTTCGGCGCCGGCAACCATCTGGGCCACGACCTCGATCGGCAGCTTGTCGGCGCCGAGCTTGGTCACGTCCTGGCCGTCGGGCGGCAGCAGTCGAGGAGGTGTACCCCTTGAGCTTCGAAACGACCTTTTTCGCGATGGCTCCCTGAGCATTCGTGCTGGCGAATGAGGCGGCGCGGCTCCAGGTGATCGAGATCACCGTCTGACCGACCCGGATCAAGGCTTGGGTCACATACGGTGCGGCCCCGAACGCCAGCTTCTCGCTCAGGTAAACGCTCTGATCGCCGGCCGTCGGTCCCTTGGAAGAGGTACCAGCGGCTTGCTCTGTGGTGGTGACGATCGCGGTCGCCAGAGACGTCGAGAACCAGACGCGGTACACGACGTTCAACGTCTCGGCGCTGCCGTTGTGAAAGAAGCGCACCGTCACGTCGAAACGCTCTTCGTCGGGGCGCGTCGAGGAGTCGAGCGGACGAACCCCGAACTGCGGCGCCCCCGGCCACCAGTTGCTCGAATCGTCGAGCAGCGGCCGGACATCATCGATCTTCACGCCGCCGCTGTAGACATTCGGCAGCGTCGGACCGCCGGTCGTGGTGGTGCGCCCGCATGCAACAAGCGCGAGGGCGACCACGACAGATGCGGCCAGGAGGCGCAGGACTCTAGTCAAGCTTCAGCACCGCCATAAACGCTTCCTGAGGTATCTCTACCGAACCAACTCGCTTCATTCGACGCTTGCCTTCTTTCTGCTTCTCCAGAAGTTTGCGTTTGCGTGTGACGTCACCGCCGTAACACTTCGCAAGCACGTCCTTGCGCATGGCCGGAATCGTTTCACGGGCGACGATCTTGCCACCAATAGCGGCTTGAATGGGCACTTCGTACAGCTGCCTTGGGATGATCGACTTTAGCTTTTCCGCAAGACGTCTTCCCTGCGCTTGGGCTTTCGAGCGGTGGGTGATCAGCGACAGCGCATCCACCGGCTCGCCTGCAACCAGCACGTCGAGCTTGGCCAGATCGCCTTCGCGGAAGCCGAGCATCTCGTAGTCCATCGATGCATAACCCTTGGAACGCGACTTCAACTGGTCGTAAAAGTCGTGAATGATCTCGCCCAGTGGAATCTCGTACTCGAGGACCACGCGATCACCGGTTCGGTGCTCCAGGTGCTTGAAAGCTCCGCGGCGCTCCTGACACAGCTCCATCATCGAACCGACGAAGCCCGAAGGCACGATGATCGAAAGCTTGACGTAAGGTTCCGAGATCGATTCGATCGCCGTCGGGTCCGGCAGCATCGCCGGATTGTCGACCTCGATCACACCGCCCCGGCGCAGCCGGACCTGGTACTCGACGGTCGGAGCGGTCGTGATCAGATCGAGCTCGAACTCCCGCTCGAGGCGTTCCTGAACGATCTCCAGATGCAGGAGACCGAGAAAGCCGCACCGAAAGCCAAACCCGAGCGCCGCCGAATTCTCGGGCTCGAACGAGAGGGCGGCGTCGTTGAGCTGCAGTTTCTCGAGCGCTTCCTTCAGATCCGAGAACTGGTCGGAGTTCGTTGGAAACAGCCCCGCGAAGACCATCGGCTTGACGCGGCGGTAACCAGGCAGCGCGTCGGAGGCGCCATGCTCCGCGGTGGTGACGGTGTCGCCGACTCGCGCATCGACCACGTTTTTGATGGCGGCGGTCACATAGCCGACCTCACCGGCCGAGAGCTTCTCTGCGGGACGCGGCCTTGGCGCGAACCAGCCGACCTCGTCGACTTCGTGGACCTTGCCCGTGTTCATCATCCGGATCCTGGTGCGGGGAACGATCTCGCCATCGACCACTCGCACATAGGTGATGACGCCGCGATACGCGTCGTAGTGCGA
>DATLKH010000108.1:0-4801 GCA_035538475.1 Candidatus Dormiibacterota bacterium
CCTGCTGTGGCGCGAATCGTCACGGCGGCAATCGCGCTCTGCGTGCTCGCGGTCACACTGGTCGTGATCCGCTCCTCGACAGATCGTTCACTCGATGCAGCAGCGATCGTCGCGGCCACGCCCTTGATCACCAGCTATGCATGGGCGACGCACCTGGTGCTGCTGCTGCTTCCGTTGCTCGTAGTGACCGCGTGGGCCATTCGCCATCGCGAGTGGCGCGTCCTCGGCTCGCTTGGCGCCGGCTATTTGTTGGTGAACCTGGGCCACCACTGGCTGCAGGTGCTGTTGGTGTCCGGCTATTCAGACGTGCCGGTGCTCAGGATCGTCGCCGAGTCTGGAGTTGCGGGGTTGCTCCTGATCTGGGGTTCGACTCTCGCCGCGATTCGCCGTGAGCGCTCCTACGGTTTTCAGCGCACCGAAAGTGAGGGTTCGCGGCCGAGCATCACGATGCGGCCCGCTTCCCAGACCGGCATCAGCCTTTAGAAAAGAAAAAGGGGCGGCCATCGCCGCCCCTTTGTAGAGCTGTCTGCTTTGTCGCTTACGCGCGCGCCCCGGCTGTCCTACCGCCCTGCATCCAGAGGGATGGCTTGTTCGGGTAGAGCACGAGAACCAGAACCGCAACCAGGATCGCGATGATGAACGCGACGATGTCGAATCGACCAAGAGTGACCTGCACGAAGATCTGGTACACGATCTCGAGAATCGCGTAGATCACCATCGCGCGCACCCAGCTCACGTTTGCGACCGGGTCGAAGCCTGCAACCATCAGACCGGCGCCAAACGCAATTCCGGCTACCGGAGCCGAAACGCCCGCCCCGCTGTCAAAGGGGAAGATGTTGACGCCGATGAAGCTCATGCCCGAACCGACCACCATGAGCACACCGAAGACCCACATCAGGATCTTCAACGCCAGGGGGTTCCACTTAGCCACTATTTGCCTTCCTCCATTTTCGACCGCGGTTTTAATGCGTCTTTTCTGAGCGGGCGGCCGTTCAGGTGCAACTTATATAGGGAGTGCACGCAATAAGCAACCTCTTATCAAGCAAAAACTTGCGTACCGCCCCGCCACACGATCCGCGGCTCGAGGCCGTAAGCCCACGCGAAGGCGCCCTCGTGCTCGGCTTCCCACAGGACGAGATCGGCGAGCTTGTGTGGGGTGACCACGCCTCGATCTGAGCGCGAGAGCGCGTAAGCCCCGCCGAGGGTGGCCGCCAGGAGCGCCTTTTCGACCGACATCTTGAACACGGCGACGGCCAACGCGACCACTGCGCTCATGCTCGTCAGGCCGCTGGTTCCAGGGTTGTGGTCGGTGCCAAGAGCGATGATCGCGCCGGCAGCCGCGAGGTCTTTGACGGGCGGCATTCGTCCAATCGAAAGCGCAGTGCCGGGCGCAAGCGTGGCCACCACGCCGGCGCGAGCCAACGCGATCGCGTCGCTTCGATTGGCGCAGAGCAGGTGATCGGCTGAAACTGCATGCAGCTCGGCCGCGAGGCGCGCTCCACCAGTGTGAGCGAGCTCGTCGGCGTGCAGGCGTGGAATGAGTCTTGCCTTCAGCGCCGCGTTCAGGATCATTCGCGATTGCGGCACGGAGAAGTAACCGCGATCGCAGAACACATCGCAGAAGCGAGCGCCCGCGGCGTATGCGTCGTCGCACCATTCGGCGACCTGTTTCGCGTATGTGCAGAAGCGCATCCAGCGGGCAGGTGGCAAAGCGTGTGCAGCGAGAAACGTGATCTCAATCCGTGGTAGGTCCTGTCGCTGACTGAGACGCGCAAGCAATCGCGTGGCTTCGAGCTCGCCTTCGCGCTCGAGGTGATATCCGGTCTTTGCTTCGACCGTGGTTGCGCCGCCTTTGAGCCATGACCACAACCTGCGTGCGGTCGACTGCTCCAGGTCGCTGATCGATTCGCTGCGGGTTGCTTTGACGGTCGCGACTATGCCACCACCTGCTTTTGCGATCTGTTCGTACGTCGCGCCGGCGGAGCGCATCGCAACTTCTGCCATACGGTCGCCCGCATAAACGGGATGCGTGTGCGCGTCGATCAAGCCGGCGGTGACCAGCCCGCCCGCACAGTCGTCCTCTTCTGTCACCGACTCCATCAGCTCGCGCGGCTCGTCGCCGTGCTTGCCGCACCATGCGATCTCTCCGCCGTCGCAGATCACGGCCGCGTCTTCGATCACGCCGGCTTGCGTTCCGGTGAACAGGCGGCCGATGTTCCGCAGTCGCCTCACTTCAGGTCACCTTGCACGCTTTTGCGCGAAACCGGGGATGGCGAGCCCTGCTCGGACGCGCTTTCGCGCAAAACCCTGTCCGGGAACGCGAATTTGACGCGGCTTTGCGCAAAAACGCGTCGGGTCACTTGGAAACCACCGTGGTTCCGCCGACGACGACGTTGGTGACGTCGCGCGCGTCGAGTGCGTAGATGAGATAGGCGGGATCGAGCTCGCGCCGCAGGGTTTGCGGCCCCCTGAAGGTAACGAAGTCGGCGAGCTTGCCAGGCGCGATCCGGCCCGCGTCCCATCCCAATGAACGCATCCCGTTCACCGTGGCGGCGGCCAGCAGTTCGACGGGCTGATGGAGAACGCGCCTGCCCGTGGCCCGGCGTTGATCCAGCTCGAGACCGCGCGCCTCATCCAGAGGATCGATCACGGCATTGGAGTCGCTGCCGATGGTGAGCGCGCAGCCTTCGAGCGACAACCCCCAGAGTGGTCCGACGTTGTCGCCGAGATCACGCTCGGTGGTCGGGCATCCGCAGATCGAGACGTGATTCGCTCCGAGACGGGCGATGTCGCGGTCGTTGACGTGGATCGCATGCACGGCCGTCAGATCAGGGCCGAGGATGCCCTCTCGCTCCAGGAGCTCGGCGGGCGTGCAGCCCTCGAATCTCAGGCAATCGTCGACCTCGGCCGGCTGTTCGGCGAGATGGATGTGCAGAGGCAAGTGCCGTTCTCGCGCGTACGCGGCCACGATTCGCATCGATTCAGGATCGACCGCACGCACACTGTGAATTGCGGCCGCAATCCGCACCCCATCCGAATCCTGCAGCTCGTCCATCCGTCGCGCCCAGCGATCTGCATCACCATCGGAAAAGCTCATCTGCTCGTCGCTCAGCTCGGCGCCGTCGAGCCCGCCGCGCAAGTAGCAGGCATCGATCAGCGTGATCCTGATCCCTTCTTCTCTCGCCGCCTCGATCAAAGCTTTCCCAAGCTCGTTGCCATGGCGATGCAGGTAGTGAAACTCTCCGACTGCTGTGTATCCGGCTTCCAGCATCTCGCGGAAAACTCGGCGCGCGTGATTGAAGTAGTCCTCGGCAGCTTCCCAGTCCGCATAGCCGTACATTCGGTCGCGCCACTGCCAGAAGTCTCCGGCCCCTGATTCGACCTCACCGCGAAGCAAGCGTTGAAAGGCGTGGCTGTGCGTGTTGGCGAAGCCGGGCACGGTCCAGCCTTCGAGCCGCGTCGCGTTCTCTGGATCCGCGGCGCCTTCCTTGATGGAGGTGATCAATCCGTTCTCGACTTCGATCAGAACGCCTTGCGCTTTTCGACCGAGCCAGGCTTGTTCGGCGTGCCAGATCCCCGAGCCGTTCAAAGCAAAGGCGTGTGGACGCCGCGCTCCTTCGCGACTTCGACGGCGCGTTCGTATCCGGCATCCGCGTGACGCATCACACCTGAACCGGGGTCATTCGTCAGCACGCGCTCGAGCTTGCGCGCCGCAAGCTCGGTGCCGTCCGCGACTACGACCATGCCCGCGTGGATCGAGCGCCCGATCCCCACTCCACCGCCGTGATGCACGCTGACCCACGACGCGCCGCTCGAGGTGTTGAGCAGCGCGTTGAGAATCGGCCAATCCGCGATCGCATCGGAGCCATCACGCATCGCTTCCGTCTCGCGATAAGGCGATGCGACGGATCCGGAGTCGAGATGATCGCGGCCGATCACGATCGGAGCCTTGACGTCGCCAGCACGGACGAGCTCGTTGAAGCGATCTCCAGCGCGGGCGCGCTCGCCATAGCCGAGCCAGCAGATGCGCGCCGGCAGCCCTTGGAACTTCACCTTTTCCGACGCGGCCTTGATCCAGCGCACGAGCGCCGGATCGTCGTGAAACTCCTCGACGATCGCGCGATCCGTTGCCGCGATGTCCGCCGGATCGCCCGAAAGCGCCGCCCAACGAAATGGACCCTTGCCTTCGCAGAAAAGTGGACGGATGTACGCGGGGACGAAACCTGGATAGTCGAAGGCTCGCGTCGCGCCGCCGATCCTGGCTTCCGCGCGCAAGCTGTTGCCGTAGTCGAAGACTTCAGCGCCGCGGTCGAGGAACTCCACCATCGCGTTGACATGCGCGGCCATGCTCACGCGGGCCCGGTCGACATAGGTCGCAGGATCGTCGAGCCGGAGCTCCGCCGCATCGTCGGGAGAAAGTCCCGCGGGGACGTAGCTCAGCGGATCATGTGCCGGTGTCTGGTCAGTGACGACGTCGACGCGGAACTCTCGCGCCGCGAATTTGGGAAACATCTCCGCTGCATTGCCCAGGACGCCGATCGACAGCGGCCGCTTGGCCCGGCGCGCCTCCTCTGCGAGTTGCATCGCCTGCTCCAGATCGGCGGCCCGCGTGTCGAGGTAGCGATGCTCGAGGCGCCGTTCGATGCGATCGGGATCGACCTCGACGCAAATCACGACGCCGCCGTTGAGCGTGACCGCGAGCGGCTGCGCGCCGCCCATTCCACCGAGCCCGGCGGTCAGAGTTATCGTGCCTGCAAGCGAGCCGTTGAATCGTTTGCGCGCAATCGCCGCAAACGTTTCG